>JACDGQ010000054.1 GCA_013821615.1 Planctomycetota bacterium | reverse complement strand
GTCCCAGCCCGGCCGCGCGAGCACCGGGAAGCCGCGACCGCGCAGGGCGACGAGCGCTGCGCAACCGGCGAGCGCGAGCAGCGCCGGCAGGAGGATCATGACGAGCGTTTCGGTGAGATCGAACATGGCCACTCCGTGCCGTAAATCCGCTTCCGATCCCGTCCTACTTGCGCAGACCTTCGGTAGCGATCGTGATGGTGATGTCATCGCCGACGGCGCCGGGCAGGCCCGCGATGCTGTAGTCGCTGCGCTTGATAGTGAACACCGTCTCGAAGCCGATGCGGTAGCCGCCGAAGGGATCCTTGCCTTCGCCGGTCTTCACCACCTTGACGGTGACAGCCTTGGTCACGCCGTGCATGGTCAGGTTGCCGGCGACCTGGTAGTTCTCGTCGTCGACCTTCGTGATCGCAGTGCTCTTGAAGCCCAGGGTCGGGTACTGCTTGGCGTCGAAGAAGTCGGCGGTGCGCAGATGCTGGTCGCGCTTCTCGACGCCGGTGTCGACGCTGGCCGCTTCGATGCTGATCTCGACGCTGCCGGCTTCGGGCTTGGCGTTGTCCCAGGTGATCGCGCCGCTGATCTCCTTGAAGCGGCCATAGGTGAAGCCGGTGTTGAGGTGCTTGACGCGGAAGTTCGCGAAGGCGTGGTTCTTCTCGACCTCGTACGAGTCGGCGGCGCGTAGGCTGCCGGCGCCCAGGCCGATGGCGATCAGGGTGGCGGGAAGGATGGAGCGGATGAGGGACATGGCTGGTTCCTTGCGGTGATGGTGACGATGAGGGTGCCAGAGATGGCTACGGGGACATCCCGAGCAGGCCGGCTGGCGCTGGAGGATCGGAAGCGGGAGACGCAGGAGCAATGGGCCGTTCAGGCACGCAGGTCCTCGAGGATGTCGATGAGCTGGGTGAGGCGTTCACTGCCCAGCCGGCCGAGACGGCGCGCCTGGTGGGCGTCGATGCCCTGGTCGATGGTGGCGAGCAGGTCGAGGCCCTTGGCGGTGATGCGCGAGCGCACCACGCGGCGATCGCTAGCCGAGCGCTCGCGATCGAGCAGGCCCTGCCGCTCGATGCGGTCGAGCAGGCGCGTGACGTCGGGTTCGGCGGTCACCAGGCGCTCGCTGATCTCGCCGCAGGTCTTGGGCGCGCCGCCCGCGCCGCGCAGGATGCGCAGCACGTTGTACTGCGTCGGCGTCAGGCCGAAGGGCTTGAGGAAGCCGGCGACGTCGTGCTTGAGCAGGTCCGCGGTGCGGACGAGGTTGAGATAAGCCTCGTCCGCGCGGCTGCGGAAGGGCTTGGTCTGCTTCAACTCGGCTATCAGGCGTCCGACCATGCCGCGAAATGTACGTTTCAACGACTATTGTCAAAGGGAATTTTGGAAGGAGGGAGAAATGCCTGAGCTGCGCAAAAGCGCGGGCCGCACCGCGGGACGGCCTTTCCCCGTCGCGCGCATCTGTATCCGACTTCCGGGCGCGCAGCCAACGCCAGACACGCCACCGTCATCCCCTCGACATGTGGACCGCGGGACCATACGCTGCTTTCCTTCACCTCCTCCATCACGCGCACGCCCGCCCGAGGTCGCCATGTCCTATATCCAGAAACCGTCCAGCCCCGCCGTCCCCGTGATCGGCCTGTTCGCGCCCTGCGACCCACGCATCGACGACCCGTCGCGCGAGCGCGCGCTCAACATCGCGGCGATGACCGGCCGCATCCTCAAGACCATCCGCCTGCCGGGCGGCGAGCGCCCGGGCATCTACGTCGCCGAGCGCACCGTCGAGCGCGAGAGCGACGCCGACGCGGTGGCCTACGACTTCAAGAAGCATGGCGTGACGGTGCTGGCGATCGTGCCCGACACCTGGTTCTACCCGGGCAAGACGGCGATGGCGCTGACCGCGCACTTCCGCGACGCGCCGCTGTGCTGCATCGCCGGCAACAACGCGCCCAAGCCCGGTGTGGTCGGCGTCGACGCGGTGGTCGGCGCCTACGCGCAGACCGGCCGCCTCTGCCACGCGGTCATCGGCACCATGCCCGAGATCGGCCAGGACCCCGAATTCGACGCCAAGTCCAAGGCCGAGATCGTCGACCTGGTGTGGGCGATGACCGCCGCCGCGTGGCTGCGCGGCAAGCGCCTGCTGTGCGCCGACACCGACTCGATGCAGATGGAGACCGCGCTGAACCACGTGCACGCCAGCCGCAAGTTCCTGGGCGTCGAGACCGTGCGCGAGTCGATGAAGCTGTTCGCCGACATGATCCACAAGGGCGGCGGCTACGACCCCAAGGAGCTCAAGGAGCTCTACAAGTGGACCGTCGACGTGCAGTGGAAGGGCCGCATCTATCCGGACATCGAGGCGATCTGCGCGGCCAAGTCCCCGATCTACACCGCGCCGCACCTGGTGAAACCGAAGCCGCTGACCGCGGGCCACAAGGCCAAGCTGGAAGAAGAGCTCAAGCTCTACCTGATCCTGCGCGACTACATGAAGGCGACCAATGCCGTCGGCGGCGGCTGGACCAGCCAGCTCGCCTGGGGTTCGGACCGCAACGGCACGCCGATGGCCTGCGCCGACATCGCCGAGGCGCTGTTCAACTCGACCTTCGACCACCGCGGGCGCAAGGCGGCGATCCCCTTCGCCACCGAGAACGACGTGCAGGGCCTGCTCACCATGGCCTGCCAGTCGGCACTGACCGGCGGCGAGCCGGTGCTGTTCGCGGACTACCGCAAGGTCTACGAGCCGTGGGAGATCCAGAAGAAGGCCGACGAGCTCGGCATCGCCCTCGACCCGCAGAGCGCGTACATGCTGCGCGGCACCATCGACATGGACAACAGCGGCTCGGGATCGCTCGACTGGTGCGACCAGTCGATCCTGTTCGAGGTCTACAAGCACTACTTCCCGGGCGGCGGCTTCAGCACCGGCTACATCTCGCCCGGCGGCATCGAGTGCCAGGCGGGCCGCCTCGCCTACAGCGACCTCACCGGCACCTTCACCATGATCCAGGGCGAGGCCGAATCGGTCGAGCTGCCGCAGCCGATCGCCGAGGCGTTCGCGCACGCCTCGTCCTACTCGTGGCCGCACACCTGGATCACCTTCAAGCACGTGCCCGCCTCGATCACCAAGTACGGCTGCCCGGCCAACCACATGCACATGGTGCGCAACCTGCCGACGCGCCGCTGGCAGTACTTCAGCGACTATACCAACATCCTCAACTTCCAGTGGGAGGGCACACAGAAGTTCACCGAGGGCGTCGACCGCATGGAGCCGATGCTCTACCGCATCTCGGGCGGCGAGACCCTGGCGAAGCTGCGGTTGGCGGGGAAGTAGGAGAAATCGAGTGCGATCCGCGTCCTGAGGGCTTTGCCGCAGAGACGCAGAGTTGCGCAGAGGGCCACAGAGAAGCGCGACCGCCCGCCTTTCGATCGGCACCCGCCTGCACCTTCCGGCCTCGGCTCCAGTGGAGCCGAGGCCGGATCGTTTTGGTTCCACGCCGTACGACATGGAACCTTTCCGTCTATCGTGGGGAAAGCGAAACCTGATCGAACAAGAGGAACGGAGAAACGGAGGAAGACAGGGAGCCAGTGAAAAAGCGAAATCGGGAAAGACGGCATCGCCATCTCTTGGCTGTCCTCCGTTCCTCCGTTCCTCTTGTTCGATCCTGTCTTTCCTGTTTTGATCGCCGAGACCAGAGTGGGCAATGGATCCACCACGAATGACGAGGAACCATCGTTTTTCGGCCGTACTCTGCGGCCCTCTGCGGAACTCTGCATCTCAGCGGCTATCGCCCTCAGATGCGTCCAAGGGGATCCGCTTGAGGCACAGTCGTTGCACCGCCCGCGCACTCCCCCCTTGTCGAGGCGGGGATGGTCCGCTAAGCTACGGGCCCATACGAACCCATCTGGAGCGCTTCCATGCTCGCTACCCGCGTCAGTCAGAAGGAAGGCGTCTTCTACAGCGTGGTCTACCCCGCTGAGGACCTGCTGCGCCGGGTCCGCTTCACCTCGCGCTTCGAGGCTGAAGAAGGTCGCATCGCCGGCGCGGCGCCGGGCGAGGCGGACGAGGTCGGACGCTTCATCCACAACGTCGAGAAGCAGGAGGACGCCTTCCAGCGGCCGATGGCCAAGGCCAAAGTCGCGGCGATCCGTAACTTCTACGAGACCTGCGGGCCGCAGCCGATGATCCCCGGGTCGGTGCTGCTCTACACCTCCAAGCAGCTGCCCTTCGCGCCGGTCGCGCCGTGGGACCACGTCGGCAATCTCGACGAGCCGTCCGATCGTTTCCTGATCATCGACGGCCAGCACCGCCTCGCGGCCCTGCACTTCCACTTGCTCAAACATCCGGAGGAGGCCAAGCACATCCGCGTGCCGTGCATGGTCTTCGACGGCCGCAACGAGAACTTCGCCGCCGAGATGTTCGTGCTGATCAACTCGACCGGCACGCGCATCAACAAGAGCCACCTCATCGACCTCTACGAGCGCGTGTCGTTCGCAGGCCCTGCGCGCAAGCTCGCCGCGCGCGTGGTCGACCGCCTCTACACCTCTGGCGACAGCCCGCTGCGCTACCGCATCAACCGTCTCGGCGGTCGCTCCGGCAAGGAGAAGTGGATCCTGCAGGCCGAACTCTTCAACGAGGTGCTGCGCTGGGTCGAGGCCGACGGTGCGGACAGCGCCGCCGCGCCCGAAGTCGAGCGCCGCTACGCCGTGATCCGCAACTTCCTCAAGGCCGCCGCCAGCGCCTTCGGCGAGGTGTGGGGCGACAGCAATGCCATGGCGACCAAGCCGGTGACGCTCAAGGCGCTGATCCGCGTCGCCGTCGACCTGGTGCGCAGCGACGCCGATCCCAAGGGCCGCCTCGAGCGCTGGACCGCGCGCCTGGCGCCCCTCATCGAGCGCCAGCGCGACTTCCGCGCCGAGGGCTTCTACGAGCGCTTCGCCGCCAAGGGCCAGGTCGAGCGCGTGCAGCGCCTGCACCGCGAGATCGCCGCCGCGATCGGCGTGAAGCCCGTCGGCCGCAAGGCCAAGCAGGCGGCGGCCGAAGAGGGCTGACCCGCCGATCCTGCGCCCCTCGCTCCTTCCCTGGACCGGGCGGGACGCAGGATCCTCCGCTCCCATGCCCAGCCTCGCGCACGCCTTCCGCTCCGACTTCGACGCGCCGACCCGGACGCGCGGTGAACGCTATGCGCGCTGCGGATACGTCACCGCCCTGGTGCCGTCGAACCCACGCGAATTCTGCGCCACCGTCGAAGGCAGCACCGCTTACGAGCTCGAGGTCAGCATCCTGGGCGACGACGATGCGCCGGATTTCGACGTCCAGGCGATCGTCGCACAATGCTCGTGCCCCGTCGGCTTGAACTGCAAGCATGCGGTCGCGGCCCTGCTGGTGTGGGCGTCGACGCAGGGGCATTCCCTGGTGCCGGGACCGGGGCGCGCCGCACCGCCGCCCAAGCCGCCCGCGCAGCTCCCCGACCTCTTTCCGGGGGTCTCCGCCCTGCGCGACCGCGCCTGGCGCAACAGCGATCCCGACGTGCGGGCGTGGCTCGCCGACTGGCATGATGGCGGCCGGCTGAGGGCTGAGGGCGATGGCACCCAGCACCTCGTCCATGTCGTGAACAACTCGGACGAAGCGGGCCTCAGCATCGTCCCGGTGGTCTGCCGGCGGCTGAAGTCTGGCGCCCGTGGCTTGGCGAAGCGGTTCAGCAGCTACGACGCCTTCCTCCACAACCCGCCACGCTGCGCCGGCCGCGACGATGAACGGCTGGTGGCGATGCTGCGTGGCCTATCCCTGGGACGGGGTTGGCAATTCAGCAGCGTCGGCCGGGAACGCGAGACCATGCCGGCGGCGCTGCTCGAGATGGCCCTGGACACCGGCAGGGCGCATTGGGGCTCGTACCAGGGTCCCGCACTCGTGCGCCTGCCACCGATCACCGCCACGGCGATCTGGCGCCGCAACGGGAAGTCGCGCCGCATCGAACTCGTCGACGCGGCCGACGCGGCGCTCGAAGTGCTGGCGGTGGAACCACCGTGGGTGCGTACCCCGGCTGGCGTCGCGCCGCTGGCGTCCACGTTGGAGCCCGCACTGCTGCGCAAGGTCGTCGCGATGCCGTGGATGGATCCCATCGAGGCGCAGGTGGCCTCCGGCATGCTGGCGACCAGCCAGCCCACACTGGCGCTGCCAGACGTGCAAGCCCCGGAGGTCGCGACGCCATGCCTGCGCATCGCGCGGACGCGCCTGGGCTGGTATGTGCGCGGCCAGCGGCGTGAACGCGACGCCGATCTCGCCGTGGCGAGCTTCCGCTATCCGGGCGGCGAGGTCGGTTGCGGCGGGGCGCCGGTCATCGAGGGCGTCGACGGCACGCCGATCCTGCGCCATCTCGCGGACGAGCAGGCGCGCTGCGCCGAGCTCGCGCGTTTCGGCCTCGCCCCGTGGCCACCGCCGGGGACGCAGGCCGTGCCGCTCAAGGGGGTCGGCTCGGCGTTGCTGTGGGCACGCTGCGCCGACCTGCTCGCGGCGGGCGAGGATGCGGTCACCATGCCGGTCGCGGCCCTCGCCGCCTTGCAAGGCAGCGGCTGGGAGATCAGCGGCGTCGACGTCGGCACGATCACCGAGGTCGACCTCGGCGGCATCACCGCGCAGGTCGAGGAGCATGACGCCGGCGACTGGTTCGAACTCCACCTGGGCATGGAGGTGGGCGGCCAGCGGATCGATCTGGTCCCGCTGCTCGCCCCGCTGCTGGCGGGCGGACCGGCGGCGTGGGAGCGCCTGCCGCGCAGCAGCGGCGACCAGCCGGTGATCCTGGTCGCGGCGGGCGCAATGACCGTGCTGCGCGTGCCGCTGTCCTTGCTGCAGGACCTGCATGGGCACCTGATGGAGCTCTACGACCAGCCGGCGGGTCCGGGCGGCGGCTGGCGCATCGATGCGGCGCGCGCAGACATCATCGAGGCGCTCGACCGGCTCTCGCCGCGCTGGCTGGGCGAGCGGCGGCTGCGCGCGGTCGCGGAGCGCATGCGCTCGTGCCTGACACCGCCCGCGGTCCGTCCTCCAGCAGGGCTCGGCCTCACCCTGCGCTCCTACCAGGTCGAGGGGCTGTCGTGGCTGCAGCACCTGCGTGGCCTGGGCCTGGGCGGCATCCTCGCCGACGACATGGGCCTGGGGAAGACCGCGCAGGCGATCGCGCACCTGCTCACCGAGTACCTCGCCGGACGCGACGACCGCGCCAGCCTGGTGATCTGCCCGGCGAGCATGGTCGGCCCGTGGCGCAAGGAACTCGCGCGCGCCGCGCCCGGCCTGCGCGTCGCGGTGCTGCACGGCGCCGGTCGCGCGACGGTCGGCGAGGTCGAGGCGGACGTGATCGTCACCACCCACGCCACCCTGGCGCGCGACGAAGAGGCCTTCGCCGCGCGCCCCTGGCACGTGGCGGTCTGCGACGAGGCGCAGGCGATGAAGAACCCGACGTCGCGCCTCGCTGCGACGGTGCGGCGCCTCGACACGCGCCAGCGCGTGTGCCTGACCGGCACCCCGGTCGAGAACCACCTGGGCGAACTGCACACCCTGCTGTCGTGGGTGGCACCGGGCGCGCTCGGCTCCGCCCGCGGCTTCGCGCGCACTTTCCGAGCCCCCATCGAGACCCAGGACGATCCCGCGCGCCGCGCCCTGCTGCGCCGCCGCATCGCGCCCTTCCTGCTGCGCCGCACCAAGGAGGCGGTCGCCAGCGAACTGCCCGCGCGCACCGAGATCGACGTGACCGTCGAGCTGCCGCCGGCGCAGCGCGCGCTCTACGACGCGCTGCGCCTGGCGATGGACGAGCGCGTGCGCGCGGTGATCGCGGAACGCGGCCTCAAGCGCAGCGGCCTGCAGATCCTCGAGGCGCTGCTGCGGCTGCGCCAGGCGTGCTGCGACCCGCGCCTGCTGCCGGGCAAGCTCGCGGCGCGCTGCACGGAATCGGCGAAGCTGGACGCGCTCGGCGAACTGCTCGGCACGCTGCTCGACGAGGGCCGCCGCGTCCTGGTGTTCTCGCAGTTCACCGCGCTGCTCGACCTCGTCGAGAGCGACGTGCTGGCGCCGCGCAAGGTCGCCTGCCTGCGCCTGGACGGCCAGTCGCGCGGACGCGAGCGCCTGGTCGAGCGCTTCCAGGGCGGCGAATGCGCGGTCTTCCTGCTCAGCCTGAAAGCCGGCGGCACCGGCCTGACCCTGACCGCGGCCGACTCGGTGATCCTGCTCGATCCGTGGTGGAATCCGGCGGTCGAGCGCCAGGCGGCCGACCGCGTCCACCGCATCGGCCAGACCCGCCCGGTGACCATCTACCGTCTGATCGTCGCCGGCACCGTCGAAGAGCGCATCCGCAAGCTCCAGGCGCGCAAGGCCGCCCTCGCCGACGCCCTGGTCGACGAGGACGGCCAGGCCCTCGGCCGCCTCGAACTGGCGGACATCGAGGCCCTGCTCGCCCCCCTCGGCGAGGACGGCGTCGGCCTGATGGGGTGACCTGCGTTTGGCGCCCAAGGCTGTCCGCCCTGGGCTGAAAGGCCGCCGGACGCCCTGCGTCTGACGGCATGGACAACCGCCCCATTCCACCAGGTGCCCCATGAACCCCACGAAATCCTCCCGCCGGCCGCGCGCCACCTTGCTCGTCCGCACCCTCGCGGTGCTCGCCCCGCTGCTCGCCGCTCCCGCCTTCGCGCAGGAACCGCAGCCGCTGCCCACGTCCGGCGTCACCGCCGCGGTCGAGGCCGGCGGCACCATCAGCTTCGCGCCGGTGGTCAAGCAGGTCGCGCAGAGCGTGGTCACCGTCGCGACCAGCAAGGCGGTCAAGCGCAACGTCAACCTGCCACCGGGCGTCGACGAGCGCATGCTGCGCCGCTTCTTCGCACCGGGCGGCGAGCAGGACGGGCAGGATGAGCCGGCCATGCACGGCATGCACGACCGCCGCATGCAGGGCCTGGGCTCCGGCGTGGTGGTCTCCGCGGACGGCTACATCCTGACCAACAACCACGTGGTCGAGGGCGCCGACACCGTCAAGGTGACCTTTGCCGGCAGCCATGCCGAGTACGACGCCAAAGTCGTCGGCGCCGACGCCAAGACCGACCTGGCGGTGCTCAAGATCGACGCTGGCCACACCCTGCCGGCGATCGCCATCGGCGACAGCGCCAAGGCCGAGGTCGGCGACCTGGTGCTGGCCATCGGCAACCCCTTCGGCGTCGGCCAGACCGTGACCATGGGCATCATCAGCGCGCGCGGCCGCGGCGTCGGCCTGGCCGACTACGAGGACTTCCTGCAGACCGACGCCTCGATCAACCCGGGCAACTCGGGCGGCGCGCTGGTCGACGCCAAGGGCCGCCTGATCGGCATCAACACCGCGATCCTCAGCCCCAGCGGCGGCAACCTCGGCATCGGCTTCGCGGTGCCGATCAACCTCGCGCACGAGATCATGACCAGCATCATCAGCAAGGGCGGCGTGACGCGCGGCTACCTCGGGCTGATGATCCAGCCGGTCGACGACGACCTCGCCAAGGCGCTCAAGCTGCCGAATGACGAGGGCGCCCTGGTCGGCGACGCCGTCGCCGACGGCCCGGCCGCCAAGGCCGGCATCAAGGCCGGCGACGTGGTGGTGTCCTTCAACGGCACCGCCATCGATGAGCCGCGCCACCTGCGCCTGCTCGCCGCGCAGACCGCGCCCGGCACCAAGGCGAAGCTCGGCATCGTACGCGATGGCAAGCCCATGACCATCGACCTGACCGTCCAGGAGCTGCCCGGCGGCGAGGCGGTCGCCGCCAAGGGCCACGGCGAACGCGACGGCCACGCCGCACCGGTCAAGCTCGGCGTGCACGTGGTCGACCTCGACGCGCAGGTCCGCGAACGCCTGGATATCCCGTCCGATATCGAGGGCGCGCTGATCGCCGAGGTCGCGCCCGGCTCGCGCGCCGAACAGGCCGGCCTCAAGCGCGGCGAGGTCATCCTCGAGATCGACCGCCAGCCGATCGGCGGCGCCAAGGACGCGGTCGCCGCGATCGGCGCATCCAAGGGCGCGATCCTGCTGCGCCTGTGGACCAAGCAGGGCGCGCGCTATGTTGTCGCCCCGCCCATGGGCAAGGAGCCGCAGGACAAGTAGCCAGCGGGCCGTGGGCGGATTTCCCACAGACCCCCGGCGCACCCGCGCCGGGGGTTTTGCCATTGCCGACCGGATGGCTTCGCCGGCCTGACCATGTCTGCATCCCACGGCGGGCGCGTAGCCCGCGGCGGCCGCGTTGTAAATCCTCGACCCCTGGCGAGGATCACCCGACCACCGCCGCGCCGACCGAGGATGCCATGCTGACCACCGGCGACTTCGCCATGCGCCTCGGGCTGACCTTCGCCGCCGCGCTGGTCATCGGCATCGAGCGCGAGAGCCACGGACGCGCCGCCGGTCTGCGCACCACCATGCTCGCCGGCCTCGCTGCAACCGCCGCGATGATCCTGTCGGAACAGTTCTACGCGCCGCTGGCCACCACCGCTGGCTGGCACCCGGACCCCGCCCGCCTCGCCGCCGGCGTACTCACCGGCATCGGTTTCCTGGGCGCGGGCACGATCATCCGCGAGGGCGTCAGCGTGCGCGGCGTCACCACCGCCGCGACCTTGTGGGCGGTCACCGTCCTCGGCCTGACCTTCGGTGCCGGCGAATTCCTGCTCGGCGGGCTGCTGTGGACCCTGCTGATGGTCACCCTCGCCGTGCTGCCGCGCCTCGAACACCTGGTGAAGAACGACTGGTACGCCTGGATCGATCTGCGCTGCAGCCTGGATGGCGTCGACGAGGCGGAGATCCGCACCCGCCTCGAGCGCCATGGACTGCATATCAAGCGCGTCGGCCTGACCTACGACCTGGTCGCCAACGAGCGGCTGATGCGCCTGGAACTGAAGTTCAAGCGCGCCCCGCTCTACGAGCTCTCGCGGCAGGTGCTCGACGACCTGCGCGGACTCGATGGGGTGCGCGAACTGAAATGGGAATGAGTCGCGGCAGCGCGCCCGTTCAGGCGCTGCACGAGCCGTCAGCGCAGATGCCGGCGGAACCGGCGGCCGCGAGCCGCGCGAGCAGCGCGCTGAATTCCGCTGCCGGCTGCGCCCCGGCGATGCGCTCCTCGCCATTGATGACGAACAGCGGCACTCCGTCGATGCCACGCGCGCGGATGGCCTCCTCCTCCGCCTGCACCTCCGCCGCCCCCGCGCTGCCGGCCAGGAAAGCCGCCACCGCGTCGAGGCCATGCGCCGCTCCGATGCGCTCCAGCACCGCCGCATCGCCCACATCCAGGCCGGCACTGAAATAGGCACTGAAGAGTTCCTCGACCACCGCGTCCTGCACGCCGCGCCGGCCGGCCTGCCAGATCAGCCGATGCGCGAGCACCGTGTTGGGTGTGCGCCGCTGCCCGGCCAGATCGAAGACCAGCCCCGCGCGCGCCGCCACCGCGGTCACCTGCGCATCGCGCGCCGCCGCGTGCTCGGCGCTGCCGAACTTGCGCCGCCGGTATTC
>JACDGQ010000726.1 GCA_013821615.1 Planctomycetota bacterium | reverse complement strand
CGGCCTGCACAGACCCGGAAGCGGACGTGCGCCTCGAGGCCGTCGCGGGCCTGGTCCAGGCGGAGGATCCCGCCGTCGACGCGGCGCTGGGCGCGCGCCTCCGTGATGAGGACGAGGCGGTTCGCGCCACCGCGGTCGAGAGCATTGCCGCCCGCCGCCATCCAGCCGGCATCGCCGCGCTGCTCGCCCTGGTCACCGCCGCACAGCGCGATCAGACGCAGGCGGAGGAGCGGAACGCGGCCTTCCCCCTGTGGGTCAGCGCCTTCGATGAGCTCATTGCCCCGGCCATGCCCCTCGACGACGCGCAGCGCGCCGCACTCGCCGCCATGGCCGAACGCCGCGAGGCGGTGCGCCGGGTGGCGCCGGTTGAAGCTACCACAGAGGCAGCGAAGACCCAGCCGTAGTCGACGATCGCCGAGGTGTCGCGGGCCATCCCGGTTAGCGGAGGGCTCGGTGCAGCTGATCGAGCTGACGCTCGCGCCACCAGTGTCCTCAGCCCAACCCTTCCCCCACCCGCGGCCCCCGCACCCACATCCCCGACGTGCGCACCCGCGCATTGAAGCGCCCGGTGCAGATCAGCGGCAGCGCCAGCTTGAAGGTGCTGCCGGCGGTGGAGCTCTCCGCCAACCACACGCTGCCGCCGAGCAGGTCGGCGAGGTTGCGGCAGATGTACAGGCCGAGGCCAGCGCCGCCGGCGGCGCGGGTGGTGGCGTCGGCGGCCTGCCAGAAGGCCTGGAAGAGGTTGGCCTGCGCGGCCTGGCTGATGCCGCAGCCGGTGTCGCTGACGCTGAACTCGACGAGGTCGGGCTGGTAGGTGATGCCGACCTCGATGCGCCCGCGCTCGGTGAACTTGATCGCGTTGCCGACCATGTTGTCGAGCATCTGGCGCAGGCGCAGGGGGTCGCTGACCAGTTCGATGCGCTCGCCCACGCTCGCCCGGCGCACCAGCTTGAGGCCGCGCGCGGCGGCGCGCTCCTTCCACAGCTGGGCGGTGATGTCCAGGACCTGCTCGGCGTCGACGCGCACCGGGCGGATCTCGAGGGTGCGCGATTCGATCTTCGAGAAATCGAGGATGTCGTTGATGATCGCCAGCAGCGAGTGCGAGGACTCGGCGATCAGCTTGAGGTACTTCTGCGCCTGCGGGTTGCCGTCGCTGCGCTCGAGCTGGAGGAGTTCGCAGAAGCCGATGATGCCGGTCAGCGGCGTGCGCAGCTCGTGGCTGGTGATGGCCAGGAAGGCGGACTTGGCGCGGTTCGCGGCCTCGGCCTCGCCCTTGGCTTGGGACAGCGCCTGGAGGTGCATCAGGCGGCGGCTGTCGTCGTGCGCGGTGGTCAGCACCACGGTCTCGGTGCTGAGCCGGTGCGGGCGCATGTTGACCTCGACCGGGTGGCGCGCGGCGCGGTCGCGGTGGTGGTGCCAGGCGTTGTAGCGGTAGACGCCACCGCCGCGCACCACTTCGCTGAGGCGCACCTGGAGGTCGGCATCGCGCAGCTCGGTGGGGTTCTCGTAGGTCGCGCCGCAGGGCTTCTCGAGCTCGGCGAGCTTGAGCCCGACCATGCCGCCGGGCGGGAAGCCGCGTTCGCGCTCGCAGTACTCGTTGGCGTAGCGGATGGTGCCGCCCAGGTCGACGACCAGGAAGGCCTCGTGGCTGTGCGCCAGGAAGCTCGCCTCCTCGGCGAGCTGGGCGCGCAGGCGCAGCTCGACGCTCTGGTCGCTGACCACCCACAGCACGCCGCTGTTGTCGGTCTCCTGGCAGTCGACCTCGAGCAGGCGACCGGCGACCGGCACCACCAGGCGCTGGCCCGGTGCCAGGTTGAAGAGGCCCGCGCAGCCCTCGCCGAGCCGCGCGATGAGGTCGCGGCGCAGCTCGCCGCGCGGCACCGGCGCGTCGAGCAACCGGCGCGCGTGGGCGTTGGCGAAAAGCAGCTTGTCATCGCCCGCGAACGTGCAGATGCCCAGCGGGATGCGCTCGGCGAGATCGGTCGGGACCCGCTGGGGTGAACGCTCCATGCGCTGCACTATGCGCCCGTCATGAAAAATTCCAGGGCCCGCCGGGGATCCTGCTGATGGCTGCGGGGCACGCGCCTCCGACCCCGTCCGGCCGTGCTCCGGGCCGAGGCCCGCGCGCGCCACCTCAGACCCCGGCGCTGTCGTGGGACAGCTCGCCGGCCGCGATGGTCAGCTCGCGGCGCAGGAAGGAGCGCAGCCCGGTCAGTTCGCCGAGCGCACCGGGATTGCCGACCGCCTCCAGGGCGATGAGCGCGAGCAGTGGCTGGCGCACGCGTTCGTCGCGCAGCACCTCGGGCAGCAGGCGCACCAGGGTCTGGCGCATCTCGCTGTCGGTCATCCGCGCGCCGCCGTCACCGCGCGCGCCGGGGC
>JACDGQ010000725.1 GCA_013821615.1 Planctomycetota bacterium | reverse complement strand
GGTCGACCACCGCGGCCGGCACAGTGACGGTGAAGGTCGAGCCCTGGCCGACGCCGCTCGTTGCGCTGAGCTCGCCGCCCAGGGTGCGGGCGAAGCCGCGGCTGATCGCCAGCCCCAGGCCCGAGCCGCCGGCACGGCCGCGTGCGGGACCGACCTGCACGAAGGGCTGGAAGAGCCCAGCGAGCTCGTCCGGGGCGATGCCCGGGCCGCTGTCGCGCACCGCCACGCGCAGCTGCCCGGCGGCGTGCTCCACGACGATGGCGATGGCGCCGGTGACGGTGAACTTCACCGCGTTTGCCAGCAGATTGACCAGGATCTGGCGCAGCTTGCGCTGGTCGCTGCGCAGGTAGCGCGGCAGGCCGGGCGCGAACGCGACGGTCAGCGCCAGGCCCTTGTCGCGGGCGCGCAGCAGGAACAGGCTGCGCAGGTCCTCGACCAGCGCCGGCAGGTCGAAGTCCTCGACGTCGCAGGTGCTGCGCCCCGCTTCGATGCGCGACATCTCGAGGATGTCAGTGATCAGCGCCAGCAGGTGCTCGCCCGAGCGGTTGATGGTCGCGACCGCGCCACGCTGCGCGGCGCTCAGCGCCGGGTCGCGTCCGAGCATCTGCGC
The DNA here is from genome assembly GCA_013821615.1 of Planctomycetota bacterium. Taxonomy (GTDB): domain Bacteria; phylum Planctomycetota; class UBA11346; order UBA11346; family UBA11346; genus BOG-1363. The sequence goes on along the minus strand of JACDGQ010000725.1, from coordinate 1,781 downwards.
GTAGCCGAGAACCGCGTTGAGCGGCGTGCGGATCTCGTGCGACATGCTCGCCAGGAACTCGCTCTTGGTGCGGTTCGCCGCCTCCGCCTGGCGCGACAGGCGCTCGGCCTCCAGGCGCGCGGCCTCGAGGTGCTGCTGGTTGGCGCGCAGGCTGTCCTCGACCAGGCGGCGCCGGCGCACCTCGCGGCGCAGGCGCTGGTTCCACAGCAGGAAGAGCGCCAGCACCGCGCTGGCCGCGGCCGCGGCCTGCCACAGCGAGCGGAGGCTGAATCCCGGCTGCCAGGTGAGGTGGACCCAGCGGTTGCGGATGGCATCGCGCTCCTCCGGCGGGATCGCCGCCAGGGCCTTGGCGAGGATGCCGCGCAGCTCGGGCCAGTCGCTGCGCACGGCCATCGACAGGCGGTAGGAGTAGGGCGTCTCGCCGACCACGCGCACGCCCTGGTCGCCGGTCTCGAGCAGGCGCTGCGACGCGGTCGGCAGGCAGGTGACGAAGGCCGCGGCGCGGCCGCTGTGCAGGGCCTGGATGCCGGCGCGGGTGCTCTCGACGCGCAGCAGGTCCAGCTCCGGATGGTCGTGGCGCAGCAGCTCCTCCTCGGCGTAGTCCTGCTGCACCGCCACGGTGCGGCCGGCGAGGTCGCCGAGCTCATGGATGTAGCCGGTGCCGTCCTTGGCGAAGATGACGATCGGGAAGGCGATGTAGGGTGCGGTGAAGGCCAGGAATTCGCGGCGCTGCGGGGTGTCAACGAGGCAGGCGGCCATATCGGTCTGGCGCGTGCGCAGCTTGCCGAACTGCACCTGCCAGCTGGGCTCGTCATCGATCTCGAAGCGGATGCCGAGCATGGTCCCGATGCGCTCCAGGTAATCGCTGGCCATGCCCTGCATGGCGCCGTCCTCGGCGCGCCACTCGATCGGCGCCCAGTCCTTGTCGACCGCCACCCGCACCAGCGGGTGGCCGGCGAGCCAGGCGCGCTCGCCGTCGTCCAGGCCGGGGTCGCGCTGCACCGCGGCGCCCTCGATCTGCGGCAGCCAGCGCATGCGGATCGCGCGGTGCTCGGCCGGGGTGATGGCGGCGATCGCCTTGTCGATGATCGCCACCAGCTCCGGCCAGTCGTTGCGGATGCCGAGGTGCTGGCGGCCGGCCTCCGAGAAGAACAGCAGGGCGATGCGCAGCCCGCCGACCAGGTTGCGGTCGAGCACGTGCTGGACGACGGGCAGCTCGTCGAAGAAGGCGTCGGCCCGCTCCGCGCTGACCAGGCCGACCGCCTCCTGGACGGTGTCGACCTCGATGAGCGTGGCCGTGGGGCACTGCTGGCGGAGGATCGGCGTGCGCACCGTGCCGCGCACCAGCGCGATGCGCGCCTGGGCGAGGTCGGCGAGGCGCGCGACGGCCGGGAAACCGCGCCGCGTCGCCACCGCCAGCGCGGTCTCGGTGTAGGGCACGGAGAAATCCAGGTGTGCGCGCCGCTCGGCGGTGTTCTTGGCCGACATGATGCCGTCGACCTCGTGCGCCAGAGCGCGGCGCAGGGCCTCGTTCCAGGTCGCGCCGACCAGGCGCACGTGCAGCCCCGCCTTGGCCGCGATCAGCTGCACGTAGTCGACGCTGATGCCGGCGAAGCCGCCGCCGGGCTGGCGCTCGTTGAGCGGCGGGTTGCCGTCGTCGAGGGCAATCACCACCTCGCCGTGGGCGGCGATCCAGGCGCGCTCCCCCGCGGTCAGGCCGCTGGCGATGGCCGCGTCCTCGGCCCCCGCCGCGGTGGCCAGCACGAACAGCGCGGCGAGCG
>JACDGQ010000724.1 GCA_013821615.1 Planctomycetota bacterium | reverse complement strand
CGCCAAGGCCGCGGGCGCCGACCTGGTCGAGGTGCGTCTCGACACCTGCATCGGGCTGGGCGCGGATCCGCGCCTGCTGCTGGCGTCGATGCCGGCTTTGGCGCTGCCGGTGATCCTCACCATCCGGCACGCCAGCGAGGGCGGCGAGTGGTCGGGTGGCGATGACGAGCGCATGGCGCTGTTCGGCGAAGCGGTCGGCTACGCTCCGGCCTATCTCGACATCGAGCTGGCGCATTGGCCGCGCTTCCTGGCGGCGGGTTTCAGCCGCGAGGCGCTGTCGTCCAAGCTCATCCTCAGCTACCACGATTTCGAAGGGCCAGGCGACGATCTGCCGGGCAAGGTGGCGGCGATGCGCGCCGCCGGCGCGCACGTCGCCAAGGTCGCGATCCGCCCGCGCGATGCTGCCGATCTGGCGCTGATCGCCGAACTGTACGAGCAGAGCGAGGGTCCGCTGATCGCGCTGGCGATGGGCGAGCACGGCCTGCCGTCGCGGCTGCTCGCCGGGGTGTGGGGCGCGCACCTGACCTTCGCGCGGCTCGCGGACGAGGGCGGCTCCGCACCCGGTCAGCCCACCGTCGACGAACTGCTCGGACTCTACCGGCTGCGCCAGCAGGGCCCGCGCACGCGCATCTTCGGGGTCATCGGCAGCCCGGTCGCGCAGTCGCTCAGCCCGCTCATCCACAACATCGCCTTCGCCCACCTCAAGATCGATGCGGTCTACGTGCCATTCCGCGTCGAGGACGCGGCCGGCTTCTGGCGCGCCTGCGGTGCGTGGCTCAGCGGCCTGTCGATCACCATTCCGCACAAGCAGGCGCTGATCGGGCTGATGGCGGGAGTCGAGGACCTGGCCGCACGCATCGGCGCGATCAACACCGTCTACCGCGATCGCGATCTGCGCCCGCTCGGCGCCAACACCGACGCGCTGGCGGTGACCGCCTGCCTGGTCGACCATCTCGGCAGCCTCTACGGCCGGCGCGTGCTGGTGCTGGGCGCGGGCGGCGTCAGCCGCGCCATCGCCTACGCGGCGCGTGAGGGCGGAGCCGCGGTGACCATCGCCAACCGCAACCTGGACCGCGCGCGCGAACTCGCCGGCGAGCTCGGCTGCGAAGCGGTCGAACTCGACAAGGCGTATGGCCTGCCCTTTGACGTGCTGGTGAACGGCTCCGCCGCCGGCATGGGCCAGCCCGACGAGACCCCGTGGCCCGCCAGCGCGCACAAGAAGGGCACGGTGGTCTTCGACACCGTCTACCACCCGCTCGAGACGCGCTTGCTCAAGGATGCGCAGCTCGCCGGGGCGCACACCATCTGCGGTCTCGAGATGCTCATCGGCCAGGCGCTCGGCCAGTTCCAGCGCTGGACGGGGGTGGAGGCACCGGCGCATCTGATGTATCGCGCGGTGCTGGATCGCTTGGGGCACGCGACGCAGCATTGATCGCCGCCCCGGCGGCGGCCTGCGCGACCACGGCGCGGAATTCCGCCGCCACCAGGCCGCCCAACGCGTTCCAGCCGATCCCGGTCGCGGTGGTGCGGGCGGCGGCACCGAGACGTCGAGTCAGCGGCAGATTGGTGGCGAGCGTGGTGACGGCGGCGATGAAGCCCGCATCATCGCCGTCCGCCAACACGCGCCCGTTCACGCCGTCCTGCAGGTGGAGGGACGCAGTGGGCGCGAAGGCCACCGGCGCCAGGTCAGACGCCATCGCTTCGAGCAGCGCCAGCGCGAACGACGTGGTGCGGCCCGGGTAGGGGAAGAGGTCGGCCGAGGCGTAGACCTCAGCCAGGGTCTGCCCGGTCAGGGTGCCGGTGAAGATCGCCCAGGGCAGGCGCGCGGCGAGGGCTGCGCGCTCTGGGCCGTCACCCACGATCACTGCGATCAGCTTGGGCTGCGCCCGGCGGGCCGCCTCCAGGGCGCGCGCCAGCAGGTCGAGGTTCTTCACCTCCAGCAGGCGGCTGACGTAGAGCGCGACCGGCGTGTCCACGCCTGCGCCCCATGCCATGCGCAGCGCCGGTGTGCGCATTGCCGGAGTGAAGTGCTGCGCATCGACGCCCCGGCCGATGAGGTGCACGTCACGGACCCCGGCCGCAGCGAGGTCAGCGGCCTGCGCCGGGGTATCCGCGAAGGTACGCGCGCAGCGGCGGTGGAAGGCGTGCAGGGTGGCGAGCAGTGCGGCCTGGTCTGCGGACGGGGCGAGGCGGTGCAGCGCGTGCCAGTAGGACGTGACGGGCACGGCGGCGTGCTGCGCGAGGTCGAGCACCGCGTGCCCGAGGACCCCGGCGATCTCGATGTGGACCAGGTGCGGCCGCCAGGTGCGGCAGGCGTCGGCGATCTCCCCGACCTGCCGGGCGAGGTGCGCGCGCAGGCGCTGCGCCCGCTCCCCGGCGCCCGCGGGCGGGGCCTCGT
>JACDGQ010000723.1 GCA_013821615.1 Planctomycetota bacterium | reverse complement strand
CCTCGGTGCTGGCGCGCGTGACCAGCACCTGGCCATGCGCCTCGGCCAAGCGCGTCGCCGCGGCCAGCACTTCGTTGACGGTCTTGCCCGCCGCAAACACCGCCTCGGGATAACCCAGGCGGCGGTGGCGGTCGAAATCGAGATGGAGCGTGTCGGTCATGGGGATCCGGCCCACCGTCGGGGGCGGGGGCGTGGTGCAATGGGATTGTGCGGGGGAGGCGGGAGGCTCGAGGCGCCAGGCGCGAGGAACAGCGGACACCGAGAAGCGAGAAGCGAGAAGCGAGAAGCGAGAAGCGAGAAGCGAGAAGCGAGAAGCGAGAAGCGAGAAGCAGGGATGACGCATTTCCGGACGGCAGTTGCGAGGAATCCCGGTGCGGAACGCGGTCAGCCGCCGCGGGCAGCGGCGGTCTCGACGCTACCCGCCGGCAGCAGCGCATTGAATCCCCCGCTCACCAGCCCCCCAAGATCGAGGGTCACATGCGCATACCCCAGCGCACGCAGCGCCGCGGTGATGGGCGCGCGCAGCGCGACCAGGTCGGCCAGCCGCGCCGCGGGCACCTCGATGCGGCAGAGCAATCCGCGCTCCCCGGCCTGGTGGTGGCGGGCGCGGCATTCCGCGAAACCGTGGCCCTTCAGCACCAGCTCGGCGGCCTCGATCATGCGCAGCCCGGCGACGGTGACGCGCTCGCCGTAGGGCACGCGGCTCGACAGGCATGGCTCGGCGGGGCGGTTCCAGCTGGCCAGACCGCGCGAGCGCGAGCGCTCCCGCACCTCCGCCTTGGTGAAGCCGAGGGTGGCGAGCGGCCACTGCGCCCCGGCTTCGGCGGCCGCGCGCATGCCGGGCCGATGGTCGCCGAGATCGTCGGCGATCGCGCCGATCAGCAGCGCCGCGCCGCCGCGCTGCGCGTGCGTCGCCGCCGCCAGGCCGTGCATGGCGCGCAGCAGCGCCGCCTTGCAGTGGTAGCAGCGGCGGCCGTCATTGGCGAGATACTCCTCGCGCTCGAACTCGTCGGTCTTCACCACCGCGTGGCGGATGCCGCGCGCGCGACAGAAGGCCTCGGCCTCGGCGAGGCTGGCGCGCGTCAGGCTCGGGCTGTCAGCGGTGACCGCGAGTACGCGCTCACCGAGCGCGCCGTGAGCGACCTCCAACAAGTATGTGGAATCAACGCCTGCCGAGAAGGCCACCATCGCCTCGCCATAGCCGGCGAGCACCTCGACCAGCGCCGCCTCCTTGGCGAGCAGCGCGGCATCCGCGGATGCGACCGGCGAGATCAGGGTGACGGACATGCCGGTTTCTACCGGCGCTGGCGCAGCGGCACAAGCCGCGAAGGCCGGACGCTCAGGAGATCAGTCCCTTCGCCGCCACCCCGGCCGGCTCATCGACCTTGGGCTGCTGACCACGCAGCACGCTGTTGCCGTCGAAGAGCAGGCGCTGGTCGATGGCCGGCGGGTTCAGCCAGTCGCTCTCGTTGAACTGGCCGGACTGACCGTAGGCGAGGATGGCGTTGCCGTAGCAGGTCGCCTCGACATCGGCCTGGGGGATGCCGCGCTCGAGCATCAACCGCGCGGTCTTGGGCACGGCCAGTGGGTCGCTGACGCCCCAGTCGGCGCTGGAATCGACGATGATGCGCTCGCGGCCGTACTTCCGGACCACCTCGACCATGCGCTCGTTACCCATCTTGGTCTTGGGGTAGATGGTGAAGGCCGCCCAGAAGCCGCGGTCGAGGCACTCCTTGACGGTCTCCTCGTTGTTGTGGTCGACCACCACCTGGCCGGCGGTCAGGCCGTGCTCGAGGCAGATGTCCATCGACAGGCTGGTGCCCTTCTTCTTGTCGCGGTGCGGGGTGTGGATCATCACCGGCAGGCCGACCTCCTTGGCGAGCTCGAGCTGGGCGCGGAAATACTTCTCCTCGACCTTGGTGATGTCGTCGAAGCCGATCTCGCCGATCGCCACCACGCCGTCCTTGGCCGCGTACAGCGGCAGCAGCTCCATGACCTGCTCGGCGAGCGCCTCGTTGTTCGCCTCCTTGCTGTTGAGCCCGATGGTGCAGTAGTGGCGGATACCGAACTGCGCCGCGCGGAACCGCTCCCAGCCGACCAGGCTGGAGTAGTAGTCCTGGAAGCTGCCGACGGTGGTGCGCGGCTGGCCGACCCAGAAGGCCGGCTCGATCACCGCCACCACCCCGGCATCGCGCATCGCCTCGTAGTCGTCGGTGGTGCGCGCGCTCATGTGGACGTGGGGATCGATGAGTTTCATGGGGCACCGCGGGAAAGCAGGAGGGGAGGGAGGGGAAGGCAGAAGGGAGCAAGGGAGCAAGGGAGCAAGGGAGCAAGGGAGCAAGGGAGCAGGGAGCAGGGAGCAGGGAGCAGGGAGAAGCGAGAGACCCGAGACCACTAGCC
>JACDGQ010000053.1 GCA_013821615.1 Planctomycetota bacterium | reverse complement strand
CACCCGACCCTCGGGGCTGAGCAGGCACAACAAGGCGGTGGTGCGCGTGAACGAGCGCGCAGCATCGCCCGCCGCATGCGGTTCGGCCACCCCTGGCTCCTGCTGGCGCGCCTCGCCATCGATGACCAGGCGCGACAGGCTGCGCAGCTGGCGGCGCAGCTCGAGCTGCGCGACGACCTGGCGGCCGAGCACGCGCAGGGCGTCGAGCTGCTCGGCGTCGAGCTGGCGCGGCTGGTGGTCGATGACGCACAGCGTGCCGAGCGCGTGGCCCTCGCCGGTGACCAGCGGCACGCCGGCATAGAAACGCACGTGCGGCGCGCCCAGGGCCAGCGAGTTGTCGCAGAAGCGCGCGTCCGTCAGCGCGTCCTCGACGTGCAGCACCTCCTGGGGGGCGAGGATGGCATGCGCGCAGAACGCCAGGTCGCGTGGGGTCTCGCTGGCATCGAGACCGACCCGCGCCTTGAACCACTGGCGGTCGGCGTCGACCAGGCTGACCAGGGCGAGCGGCGCCTTGCAGATGCGCGAGGCTAACCGCACCAGGTCATCGAAGGCCGCCTCGCTGGGGGTGTCCAGCACGCCATAGGAACGCAGCGCGGCGAGCCGGGCGGGCTCGTCGGGGGGGAGGGGTGCGGCGGGCATGCACGGCGAGCTTACATCATGGATCGTGGGGCGGCACGAGCGGGGCCACCGCACCTTGATTTGGGCGCAGGGCGGCGACCCCGTAGGCCAGACCGGTGGCGTAGACCACCAGCACCGTGACCAGAGTCAGCCAGGCCACGGCGATCTCCAGGCCGCGGATCGCCTGGGGCCCGCCACGGCGGTGGGCGCGCAGGTGCAGGTGGATCAGACCACAGGCCCAGCCGACCGGCACCGCGAAGCCGGCGGCCAGGGCGGCGGCGAGCGGTACCGTCCAGCTCCACACTCGGCTGGGGTGGGCGGTCCACGGGCCGAGCCCGAGCACGCCGAGCAGATCGCAGCCGGCGATCGCCACCAACCCAGCGGTGGCGCCGATTGCCCAGGCCATGCGCATCGCCACCCGCCAGCCGGACCCGCCACGCCAAGCCAGGCGCAGGCCGGCCCCACAGAGCACAGGGGGAACCAGCCAGAGGAGGAGAGTGGCCAGCAGGAGCATGCCCGATGGTAGCGGGGCATGCGCCGCAGTCATGGCAGGGCATGCGCCGGGCAGGTAGCTGTGCCTGCCGCCCGCCTCGGCCTTGCGTCCCGGAAGGGCGCGGGGATGACCTTGAATGACTGCCCGACCCCGGCAACGCCGGCGCCTGGGCGCGTACAAGCTCACCCGGAGATCCGCCCATGCCCAGCCCCGCCCGCTCCGCCCTCCTCGCGCTGCTCGGACTCTTCGCCGGCGCCCCGGTCGCGAGCGCGGCGGTCGAGCTGCCGTCCTTCTTCAGCGAGCACATGGTGCTCCAGCGCGATCTGCCGATCCCGGTGTGGGGCTGGGCCGCGCCCGGCGAGCAGGTCACCGTCCAGCTCGGCACGCAGGCCGCAGCGAAGGCGACCGCGGCGGCCGACGGCACCTGGAAGGTCAAGCTGCCCGCCAGCGCCGGCGGCGGCCCCTTCACCCTGATGGTCAAGGGCGGCAACGAGCTGCGCATCGCCGACGTGCTGGTCGGCGAGGTGTGGCTGTGTTCCGGCCAGTCGAACATGGAATTCACCGTCGACGGCGTGAACGACGCGGCCAAGGAGAAAGCCGAGGGCACCGACGACATGATCCGCCAGCTCTACGTGCCGCGCACCCCGGGCGCGCAGCCCGTGGCGAAGATGGACGCACACTGGACGGTCGGCTCGCCCGCGACCGTCGGTGGCTTCACCGCCTGCGGCTACTTCATGGCCCGCCAGCTGCGCAAAGAGCTGGGCGTGCCCGTCGGCCTGATCAACTCCGCGTGGGGCGGCACGCGCATCGAGCCCTGGACGCCCGCGGCCGCCTTCGGCGAAATCCCCGCGCTGCAGGACATCGCCGAGCACCTGCGCGCCATCGACCCGCGCGCGCCCGCCTACCAGCAGGCCATGGCCGCCCACCTCGCCAAGGTTGAGGTCTGGACGAAAGAGGCGCGCTTGGCGCTGGCCGGCGGCCTCGCCGCGCCCGCGCCGCCCACCTTGCCCGCCGAGCTCGAGCCGCTGACCGCGCGCAAGGACCCGCAGCAGCAGCCGACCACGCTCTACAACGGCATGATCCACGCGCTGGTCGGCTACGGCATGCGCGGCGCCATCTGGTACCAGGGCGAGTCCAACCACTACGAGGGCCTGCTCTACACCGAAAAGATGAAAGCCTTGATCTATGGCTGGCGTGCGGTGTGGGGCATCGGCGACTTTCCCTTCAACTTCGTGCAGATCGCGCCCTACGAGTACGGCGGCGAGGATCCGGGCATCATGCCGCGCTTCTGGGTCGCGCAGACCGCCGCCCTGGCCATCCCCAACACCGGCATGGTCGTCACCAGCGACATCGGCAACGTCAACGACATCCACCCCAAGAACAAGCAGGAGGTCGGCCGCCGCCTCGCGCTGCTCGCCCTCGCCCGCACCTACGGCAAGACCGGCGTGGTCAGCTCCGGGCCGATGTTCGCGGCGCTCGCCGCCGAGCCGGGCGCGGTGCGCGTGACCTTCGACCACGCCGAGGGCCTGACCACGCGCGACGGCAAGGCGCCGGACTGGTTCGAGGTGTGCGGCGAGGACAGCGACTTCGTCCCCGCCAGCGCGGTCATCGAGGGCCGCAGCGTGGTGCTGCGTGCAGCGCAGGTGGCCAGCCCGACTGCGGTGCGATTCGCCTGGCACCGCCGCGCCGAGCCGAACCTGATGAACGGCGCGGGCCTGCCGGCCAACGCCTTTTCGTCAGGCGCCGTGGCGTACGCCGACCCGCTGGCGAAGATTGCCGACGCCAAAGGCTATATTCCGGTCTACACCCTCGACTTGGCGAAGCTCGGCGGGACCGTCGCCTACGACGTCGACCAGCACGCCACGGTCGGCACTTTCAAGCGCATCGCCTACCTGATGGAGCTGCAGCGCGAGGGCCGCTCCGTGCAGTACGCCTGGGCGGCGATGGACGCCTTCACCAGCGACGCCGCGAAGATCGCCATCCCGACGATCGCGTCCGACGCATTCTTCCAGCAGGCGGTGGCCAACCTGACCGTGGTCAGCAACGTGCCCGGGCTGACCACGGGCAGCTTCCCGACGGGCGGCAATATCGAGTTCTGGCCGAACAACTACGGTCAGCCCAATGCCGGCGGCGTGCCCGGGGCCTCCGACACGCTCTATGACTTCGGCGACCAGACGTCAGACCCCAAGGATGGGTACGGCTGCATGCAGGTGCACAACGGCGGCGCCAAGCAGACGGTATTCGCGATCAACAACTTTAAAGGGGGCGCCAACGCCGACCTCGGCCTGGGCAGCAATCCGGCCACCGGCGAGCGCGCCAACCCCGACTGGACCTTCGCCAGCAATGGCGGCGGCTTCGTACTCAAGAAGCTGCGTGTCTTCGTGCTGCCGAAGCAGTGAGGGCCGCCTCCGCGCCGCCCGGGGACCCGGGCGCGCCGTCGATCCCCGCGCCGACGACACGCTGAAACGCTCCGGTCGCCGCCGGCCGCTGGGCCCTGGAGCCCCGCGCCCCTGGCCATAGCCTCGCAGGCATGCCCGTGCTCCGCTCGACCATCCTGCGCCTTGAGCGCGAGATCAACCAGGAGAACGCCCGTTCCCTGGCGGCCCTGCACCACGCCTACGAGCAGCTCACCGCCGCGCTGCTGGCGGCGGCGCGCGAGCGCGGCTACCTGGGCAGCGACCCGTTCGGCGGCCTCGGCCATCTGCTGACGCCGCCGCCGCTCGCCAACCGCATCGGCGAGGAGTCGGTCCAGCTGTGGAAGACCTTCTTCGCCAACTTCCGCCCCGATGAGGCCGCCTTCGAAGCCGCGCGCTTCCAGGAAAAAGCCGGCCTGCTCGACGGCCACGTCCACGATCTCGCGCCCGGCGAGCGCCCCGACCCGTCGCTGACCCTCGAGATCCTCGAGACGCTCAGCGGCCTGTGGGAGGAGCGCCACCAGGCGATCAACGAACGCCTCGACACGCTGATCGGCGAGCTCTCGACGCACCAGGCCCAGCTCGGCTCGGTGCAGCTCGCCACCGCTCACCAGAGTGACGAGCTCTCGCGCATCGCCCAAGTGGTCGGCGCCGCGCTCGGCGAGATCAAGGAACACCCGCCCGCCGACGAGCCGCTCGGCCAGCAGGTCGGCCGCCTGGTCGGGCGCTACCGCAGCGACCTCGCGGCCAGCCGCCGCCACGCCCAGGGCATGATCGCGGCGGTGCGCCGCCTGCTCGACGCGCTGAAGGCGGTGGCGACGCGCAGCGAGATGCCACCCCTGCCGCCCGAGGCCGAGGCGGTGTTCACCGAGGTGCGCAAGCTCGACGATGCGCGCCGCGAACTCGAGGTGACGGTGCGCGAGCTGCGCGGCACGGTCGCCAAGCTCGAGTCCGAGCGCGTCGAACTGATGGAGGAGGTCGCCGCGCGCGACCGCCGCATCACCCGCTACGAGGCCGGCGACGACCACCAGCTCGACGAGCGCCTGCGCCTCTACCGCCAGGCCTTCGCCGCGTGGGAGCAGGGCGCCGACCCCAAGGTCGCGCTCGAGCAGGTGCGCAAGCTGGAGCGCGTCGTCAGCCTGCCCGCCGCCGACGAGCAGCAGGCGGTGCGCGCCCTCGACCGCCACCTCGCCGAGCTCGCCAAGTGCCTCGAGGACCTGCGCGGCCTGGTGCCGCTGGCCGACGATCCCAAGCGCTTCCGCCCGCGTTTCTTCGGCTCGAAGTACGACTTCAAGGCGCTGCGCGGACAGGTCGCGGCGCTGCGCGACGCGTCGCGCGACCTCAATGAGTACCTCGACCGCGCGCGCTGGGCGGTCGGGCTGTCGGTGCTCGCCAAGCAGGTGCCCAAGCTGCGCGCGGTGTTCAAGGAGATGGTCTCGCTGGTCGCGCACTGGCGCGAGAAGCTCGGCGACCCGCCCCCGGTCTCGATCACCATCAGCATGGACGGCGGCAGCGGCATCCTCGCCCTGCCCGCGATCCTGGCCAGCGACCTGGAATCGGTGATGCGCAAGAAGGCCAAGGCGGGCCCGGCCGCGGCGAGCCTGGCGCCGGTGCTGGGCGAGTGCGTCGCGCTCTACCACCGCACCGTCGAGCAGGCGCGCGGCGAACCCATCCCGCGCGTCGAGGTGCCCAAGCGCGAGGGCGCCATCCAGGCGGTCACGCGCCTGGGCGGCGAGCTGTCGGCGCTGGCCGCGATCTGCGAGACCTCGTTCGGCGAGGCGGTGGCGCACGAATTCGTGCTCGGCGACGCGGACAACGCGCTGCTCGCCGACGACCACCTGCTGCGCCACGCGCTGCACAACCTCGACGGCGCCTGCGCCGAACTCGCCGCCCTGCCCAACGCGCCGCCGCTGGTGGCGCTGCCGCTGCCCGGGCGCGGCAAGGACTTCGACAAGTTCCTGGCCTGCGGACGGCAAAGGGCGGAGTGGTTGGAGGAGGTGGCGTTGTATCGGGTGGTGGCGACGTGAGCGCGACTGACGGCTGACGTTATGCGAGCAGCGCGGCGGGCGACCCCGACTGGGCCGCCCCTGCTTCCTGGCCGAGTACAACTCGGCGATCCCAGGCGGTGGCGCCGCCTCCCTGGGATCGCCGAATTGTACTCGGCACGGGCATGGCATCCGTGCTGGGCGCGCGACTTCCGCCGCACTTTCACCAGCCCCTGGTAGCGCATGCGGGTGCGGGCCTGGAAGGATCCCGTGCCGAGGGCGTCCACCCGGTCGTCCCCGTCCCCGCGCCCCCGCTCATACGCCGGTGGGCCTCAGCCGGATCTGTGGCGCGGTGGGTCCTTGGCCCGGATGCTTTGGTCCTTACTCTCCCCGCGCGAGGTCTGCCCATGAACGGTGCCAAGTGGTCGCTGCTGGTCCTCACCGCTGTGCTGCTGGTCTACATGGCGGTCGACCGCTGGCGGCAGCCGCAGCAACTCGAGAAGGTGAGCGAGAGCATCGATCGGCTGAACCGGGCGCTGGAGGATCTCGAACGCACGAACAAGGACCTGGCCGAGCAGATCGCACGCAAGCCGGCCTTCGTCCCGACTCCACCACCCACGGTCGGAACCGCGCCGCAGACCGGCGCCACATCAGCGACGCCGGTGGCGGATGGCAAGGAGCGCGACGGCAATCCCAAGCTCGGGGTCAATTTCCTGATTCCTTACGATCGCTCCTACTATCATCCGGAATGGCAGGGCGGGACGCTCAAGCTGTTCTACGACACCCCGCGCCGCCTCAATCCCCTGACCGACAACTCTTCGGTCAGCCATGCCGTGTACGAGGTTGCAACGGACGGACTCTGCGATCGCCCGGTAACTCATCCGGAGCAGTGGAGCGAGAGCCTGGCGACCCAGGTCATCATCAGCGACGACTACAAGACCTACACCTTCGTCCTGCGCCGCGGGGTGAAATGGCAGCGGCCCAAGATCGCCAAGCAACCTGCCTTCGCCTGGCTCGACAGGGATGTCGAGCTGACCGCGGACGACTTCAAATTCGCCATCGATCTCACGCTCGACCCTGCGGTCGACTGCCCCAGCCTGCGCAACTACTACGAGGACATCGATCACGCCGAGGTCGTCGACCCGTACACCTTCCGGATGGTGTGGAAGAAGAAGACCTTCAACAGCCTGTCCGCGAGCCTGGGGCTGTCGCCGATACCCCGCCACATCTACGGCTGCGCTGCCGATGGCTCGCCGATCGCGAAGGAGAAGCTCGGTGTGACTTTCAACCAGCACTGGTTCGACGAGTTGCGCGGGGTCGCTGGAGTCGGCGCCTACATGCTCGACGAGTACGTCCCGGACAAGGTCCTGCGTCTGCGCCGCAACCCCGACTACTGGGGCGTGCCCTACCACTTCGACACCATCGAGTGGAATCTCGAGGTGAAGAATGACGACGCCCAGCTGATCGCCTTCAAGAACGGCCAGGTGCACTACCACGGCCTGACGCCGTTGAAGTACAAGAGCGAGGTCCTCGACCACCACGAGGCGCGTTTCGCCGCGCTCGACCAGGCCGATCCCAAGGCCGGTCGCAAGGGCGAGCTGGCCTGGGAACGTTCCCGGCGCATGGCCTTCTCGTACCTGGGCTGGAACATCCGCAACCCGCTGTTCGCCGACAAGCGCGTGCGCAAGGCCATGAGCCATGCCTTCCCGAAGGACCGCATCATCTCCGAGGTGTTCTTCGGTCTCGGCCTGCCGGTGCTGACCGACGTGGCGCCGGGCTCGCAGTACGAGAACACCGACCTCAAGCCCTACGCTTTCGATCTCGAGCGCGCCAAGGCGCTGCTCGCCGAGGCCGGCTGGAAGGACAGCGATGGTGACGGGACCCTCGACAAGGTGGTCGACGGGAACAAGAAGGACTTCCGCTTCACCATGATCTACGGCGCGCACGTCGCGGAACTCGACAGCATGCTGCTGATCTACAAGAACGAGCTGCGCAAGATCGGTGTCGACATGCAGCTCAAGACCGTCGAGTTCAAGGAGATGATGCGCGTGTACGAGGACCACGACTTCGAGGCGCTGGTCGGCTCCTGGCAGACGGACTGGGACGTCGACTATTTCCAGCTCTGGCACTCGAGCCAGGCCGAGCAGCAGGGCGGCAGCAACCACTGCGGATTCATCAACCCGCGCGTCGACGAGCTGGCGGTGAAGCTGCGCGAGACCTTCGAGACGCCGGCGCGCATCGCCATCGTCAAGGAGCTCCAGGCGATCATTCACGAGGAGCAGCCCTACACCTTCTTCCGCAGCTCCGAGGGCATCCTCATCTGGCAGAACCGCGGCAAGGCTGCCAAGGAGCAGTACCTCGACGGCGTCGACGAGAGCCTCGACCGCCTCAATCCCCTGATCAAGACCAGCCTGCGGCGCATGTATTGGCACTTCCGCCCGTGAACAGCGCGGCCGCCTGACCCATGACCGCCTACATCATCAGGCGCCTGCTGCTGATGATCCCGACCTTCATCGGGATCCTCATCATCAACTTCGCGGTGCTGCGCCTGCAGGGGCCGACCCTGGTCGACCAGATGCAGGCCGGCGTCGGCAAGGGTGGCGGTGAGGGCGGCCCGGGCGAGCGCAAGGCGCAGGGCGCAGCCAAGGACGTCGAGAACTACATCGACCGTTTCCGCCGCTCCGGCCTCGACCTGCCGGCGCTGATCAACCTGCGTGGGTTCACCGGGCGCGACGAGGTCGTCGCGCGGCTGCGCGACAGCGCGGGCGACGGGCCGAACCGCGAACGGCCCAGCACGCGCAATGGCATCGAGAAGGATCTCTGGCTCGGCGGGCCCCAGCTGGTCGAGCCGCTGCTGGCGGTCGTCGCCGATGACGGTCTCGCCACCCTGCACGCGCCGGCGGCGCTGGCCCTCAGCTACTGCGCCTACGTCACGGTCACGGCGCGCGACCTGGCCCGCATGCCGGCGCAGCGGCTCAACCAGATCCAGGAGCGCAACGAGCGCCTGCGCAACGACCGCATCCGCTACACCAACACCGCCCAGGGCTTCGCCACCGTCGACCCGGAGGCCACGGCCAAGCGCGCCGACCTGCTCGCCCTGTTCGCCGTTCCCGGCACGCACGCGGAATTCACCGCGGCGCGCGCCACCCGCTGGAGCGACAGTCTCGTTCGCACCGGCTTCTGCGACTTCATGGCCAAGCTCTTCACCGCCCAGCTCTACTCGGAATCCCGCAAGGACTACGTGTTCTCGGTCATCGCTGACCGCTGGTACGTGACCTTCTGGCTCAACACCATCTCAATCGTCATCGCCTGGGCGGGCTCCGTCCTGCTCGGCATCCGTTCGGCGCGGCGCAGCGGCTCGCTCGAGGACCGCGTCACGACCAGCGCGCTGTTCCTGGCCTGGTCGATGCCGTCAATGTTCTTCGGTACGCTGCTGCTCTACTACTTCTGCACCGACACGAGCGGCTCCAAGGCCTGGTTCCCGAACCGCGGGCTGTCCAGCGATGACGCGCTGTGGTTGCCCACCGGGCAGTACCTGCTCGATCTCCTCTGGCACGCCTTCCTGCCGCTGGTGGTGCTCAGCTACAACAGCTTCACCGCGCTCTCGCGCTACATGCGCGCCAACCTGCTCGAGCAGCTCGATGCCGACTACGTGCGCAGCGCGCGCGCCAAGGGCTGCGGGGATGATGCCGTGGTCTACCGCCACGCCGTCGGCAACAGCCTGATCACCATGATCACGCTCGCCGGCGGCCTGCTCGCCGACTTGTTCTCGGGCGCGCTGATCGTCGAGCTGATCTTCAGCATCCCCGGCCTGGGCTGGCTGATGCTCGACGCAGCCATCCAGCAGGATGGGCCGCTGCTGATGGGCTCGACGGTGATCACCGTCTCGCTGCTGCTGGTGGGCATCCTCATCTCCGACCTGCTCTATGCGGTCGTCGACCCGCGCATCCGGGGGCGTTATGCCTGAGCAGGGCGGATCCCCGGCACAGCTCGCGTGGTCCCGGTTCCTGGCGCGGCGCAGTTCGCGCTACGGGCTGGGCATGCTCGCCCTGATCGTGCTGACCGGGATCTACGCGCCGTTCCTCTCCAACGAGGTGGCGCTGGTGTGGTGGGACCAGGACGGGTTGCGCTTCCCGCTGATCTGGGACCTCTTCAACCGGCGCAGCTACGAGAAGATCTACGACGTCTACTTCAACGTCCTGGCGCTGCTGCTGCCCGTCCTCGCGGTGGTGTTCGCCACGCTGGGGCGGCGCATCGGTGTGACCGGCCGGATCAAGATCGGAGTCGCGTCCCTGGCGCTGGTCGGCACCTTCTGCCTGCTGCCGGTGTTCCCGGGGCATGGTGGCCGCGTCGCCGTCTGGGACCACCGCCCCTTCACTGCGTCGGGCATCCAGGAATGGAGCGCGCTGCCCGAGGCCAAGCGCCCCTTCGCCGTGTTCACCCCGGTCAAGCACCGCTTCGACGCCACCTACCCCGGCGCGATATTGCAGTCGCCCGGCACCATGAATCCGGTCACCGGCGGGCACTATTGGCTCGGCACCGATGCAGGCGGGCACGATGTCCTGACCCACCTGTTCTTCGGCGCGCGCATCAGTCTGACGGTGGGACTGGTGGCGGCTGGGCTATCGTTCCTGATCGGCCTGGTGGTTGGCGCGGTCAGCGGCTATTTCGGCGGCTGGGTCGACCTGGTCCTGCAGCGTATCGTCGAGATCATGATGTGCTTCCCGACCTTCATCCTCATCCTGACCGTGGTGGCGATGCTCGGCCGCGACATCTTCCTAATCATGACCGTGATCGGGATCACCAGCTGGGCCGGGACGGCGCGCCTGGTGCGCGGCGAATTCCTGGCGCACGCGGTGCGCGACTACGTCACCGCCGTCGAGGCCCTCGGCCTGCCGCGCTGGCGGATCATGTTCCGGCACATCCTGCCCAACGCGATCGCGCCGCTGCTGATCTCGCTCACCTTCGGCATCGCCGGCTCGGTGGGCGCGGAAAGCGCGCTCGCCTTCGTCGGCCTGGGCGATCCCACGGCGCCGAGCTGGGGTGTGCTGCTCGAGCAGGGTCGCGAAAACATCCGCTACCCGTGGCTGATCTACACCCCGGGACTCGCGATCTTCGCGATCGTGATGACATTGAACCTGCTCGGCAACAACCTGCGCGAAGCGATCGACCCGAAGCAGCGGCAGTGAATGGAACCCCATGAGCGAAGCGCCCCTCCTCCAGTTCGATGATCTGCATGTGACTTTTGCTCTGCGCGACCGCAGCGTCGAGGCGGTGAAGGGCATCAGCTTCTCCGTGTCCGCTGGCGAGGTCGTCGCCCTGGTCGGCGAATCCGGCTCGGGGAAATCGGTCTCCTCGATGTCCGTGCTGCGACTTCTGCAGGAACCGCCCGCGACCTATCCGCGCGGCCGCATCCTGTGGAAGGGCGAGGACATCCTGCACATGGACAAGGCGCGCCTGCGCCGGTTGCGCGGTGGCGAGGCGGGGATGATCTTCCAGGAGCCAATGACCGCGCTCAACCCGACCTGGACCTGCGGGGACCAGGTCGACGAGGCACTCGCCCTGCACACCGCGCTGGATCAGAAGGCGCGGCGCGCACGCACCGTCGAATTGTTCCGCCTGGTCGGCATCCCGCAGCCCGAGACGCGCGCCGACCAGTACCCGCACGAACTGTCGGGCGGCATGCGCCAGCGCGTCTGCATCAGCATGGCGCTGGCCTGCCGGCCGCAGCTGCTCATCGCCGACGAGCCGACCACGGCCCTCGACGTCACCATCCAGGCGCAGATCCTCGAGCTGATCAAGCGTCTGCAGCGCGAGCAGGGCCTGGCGGTGCTGTTCATCACGCACGACCTGGGCGTGGTCGCCGAGCTCGCCGACCGGGTGGTGCTGATGCGCCACGGGGCGATCGTCGAGCAGGGGCCGGTACAGGCGATCTTCACCAATCCCCAACATCCGTACACCAAGGGGTTGCTGGCGTGCCGCCCGCGGCTGGGCGTCAGGCGGGAGCGGTTACCGACGGTGGATGACTATATGGCGGGGGCGGGGGGCTGAGGTTCTCTTCACCCTGGGATCG
>JACDGQ010000722.1 GCA_013821615.1 Planctomycetota bacterium | reverse complement strand
GCTGATGGTCACGGTGGTGACCGCGGGCTGCGCCACGCTGCTGTGGTTCAAGCCGCCGCTCAGCAGCGACAACGGCGAGGACGACCGGCGCATCGAACTGTCCGCGAATGCGCGGGGCAATCCGCACGCCAAGGACATCGCCGCGGCCTTCCAGCACTGGCAGGACGAGCTCGGCCCGCAGCGCGCGCGCCTCGGCATCACTTCGCTGGTCTCGGACTTCACCCTCGATCACGGCTCGCTGCGCATCTACCTGACCCCGCTCGATCCGCAGGGACGGACGCTGGCCAAGTTGCGCGAGGAGATCATCAGCCTGCTCACGCCGCAGCTGGCCGTGACCCTCGACGACCACCTGAGCCGCGCGCGCGGCGAGGCGGTCGAGGCGGTCGAAACCGACCCGAAACAGAGCGCGGACGACCGCAAGAAGGCGGAGGAGAAGCGCGCCGATGGCAAGCGCAAGCGCGACGCCGCCAAGAAGAACGCCGCCGGCCCGCAAGGTGGCGGCGGCTTCGGCGGGGGCTGGGCCGCCGCCAACCAGGTGACGCTGCGCATGCTCGCTCCCGACGAGGCGACGATCGACGAGGCCTGGAATCGGCTGCGCGGCCTGCTGCTGACCACGCCAGGCGTGCAGTGGCCGGGCAGCCCGCTCGCCGAACCGCCGCATGATCTCGAGCTGGCGCTGACGCCGGTCGCGGAGGAGCGCGGCTGGCGCGCCGACCAGCTCGCCACGCAGGTCACGCGCTACGCCGGCACCCGCCAGGTGCTGAGCCTGCCCGATGGCAGGGTGCTGCGCGTCGGCCCGCTCGAGGACCAGCCGCGCACGCTGGCGCGGCTGCTCGGCGTCGAGGTCATGAAGGACGCCGGCCCCGAGCTGCTCGACAACCTGGTCACCCGCGACGAGACCCCGACCCAGGTGCAGATCAGGCGCCGCGACGGTCTCAGCCAGCGCGAGTTCACCATCAACGTCGAACCCGCTGCCAAGGCCGGGCTGATCGCCCGCCTGCCGGAACTGGCCAAGGCCGCCGACCTGCCGGCCGGCGTGCAGGTGCAGCTCGGCTGGCGCGAGACGCGTTCCCAGCAAGGCAACGACCAGATGCTGTTGTCGATCGTGCTCGCCTTCCTGGTCATCTACCTGATCATGGGCATCCTCTACGAGTCGGTGCTCGCGCCGCTCGCGGTGATGGCCACGGTGCTGCTCGCCATGGTCACGGTGTGGGCGCTGCTCGGCTACGTGCACCTGTCTCTCGACCTGATGGTCTTCCTCGGGCTGTTCATGCTGGTCGGCATCGTCGTCAACCACGGGGTGGTGCTGATCGACCGCATCGACGCGGCGGTGCCGATGCACCGCCTGGCCGAGGCGCACCTGCGCCGGCGCGCACCGCTGGCGGTGGCCGCCGCGGCCAGGCGGCGCATGGCGCCGGTGCTGCTGACCAGCCTGACCACCATCGCCGGCGCCATCCCGATGGCCTTCAGCAACGGCCGCATCGACGGCACGCCGATTTCCGGCCTGGGTCTGTCCTTGACCATCGGGCTGAGCGCCGCGACGGTCTTCACCCTGGTGGTCATGCCCGTGGTATACCAATGGTTCGCGCTGCTGCGCGCGGGCGCGCTGCGCCTGCTGCGGACCTGGTGAACGCCATGGAGGGGACGTGTCCACGAAGCCAACGATGCTCCTGGAAAAGGGTATGACAGGCGTGCTGCGCAGGCTCACCCTCATTCTTGCCGTCGCCGCAGCCGGCGCCTCCGCCGGGGCGCCGGGTGATGATGCCGCAGCGGTGCCTGCCCCGGCCCCGGCGGTGACGACCCCGCCCGAGCACTGGCTGGTGCCTCTGCTGCGCGCCACCGTCGAGGCGGCGCGCCAGCAGCCGCAGGTGCTGTCAGCCGACCTGGAAAGCTGGCGCGCCGGGCTCGCCGCCACCCAGGCGACCGCGCAGTTCAGCCCCGACCTCACCATCGGTCCCACCATCGACGAGAACCGCTTCCAGTCGACCAGCTTCGTCAGCGGCACCGGCATCGTCCAGAACCGCACGTCCAGCGTTAACGCCGCCGTGGCGCAGAACTTCACGACCGGGACGGGCGTGCGCCTGCAGGGCAACGGCAGCCAGATCCAGACTGACGACCGCAACTCGCTGGTCGACCAGTTCTACAACAACAACGTGCAGCTGGTGGTGAGCCAGGCGCTGCTCCAGGGCGGCAGCCGCGAGGCCAACCTCGCGGCCTGGCGCAACGCCCAGGACCTGGAGTCGAACGCCCGCGAGAATCGTGGCGAGCAGCTCGAGGGCCGCTTCGCCGCGCTCGCCGAGGACTGGATCAACCTCGCCGGCCTGGAGCTGGAGGTGGCCGAGCGGCGCGAGGTCCTGGCGGTCGCGCAGCGCAATCTCGAGCAGGCGCAGCAGCGCAGCAA
>JACDGQ010000721.1:1205-2403 GCA_013821615.1 Planctomycetota bacterium | reverse complement strand
GATGCGCACCGCGCCGGGGGCGGCAGCGAAGCCTGCGGCGAGACCCATCACGCTGACCGGGGCGGCGTGCTCCGGCGCTTCCCGCTCCACCGCGGCATCGAGGCGCGGTGCGGGCAGGAAGCGCCCGTCCCAGGCAGGATCGACGGCGCGGATGCGCTCGTCGATGGGCGGGTGCGTGGCGAACAGGCCGCTGAAGGACAGCGGGATGGCCTCGCCGAAGCACATATAGCTGGACTCGGCCGCGTGCGGGCTGGTCAGGCGCGACTCGCTGTAGCCGCCGCCGATCTTCTTGAGGGCATTGCCGAGGCCGTCGGGATTGCGCGTGAACTGCACCGACGAGGCATCGGCGAGCTGCTCGCGCTGCCGGCTCATCGCCGCCTTGATGAGGTTGCCGAAGAAATAGCCGACGTAGCCGATCGCGAACAGCGCGACGCCGGCGAAGAAGATGCCGTTGCCGTCGCGGCGGTCGTTGGACGAGGAGCGCGAGTAATAGGTGGTGCGCATGATCACCTCGCCGATCAGCGCGATCAGCAGCAGGCCGTGCACCAGGCCGAGCAGGCGCAGGTTGATGCCCATGTCACCGTTGAGGATGTGGCTGAACTCGTGGCCGACCACGCCCTGCAGCTCGCTGCGCGTCAGCCGCGCCAGGGTGCCCTCGGTGACGGCCACCACCGCGTCA
Organism: Planctomycetota bacterium; assembly: GCA_013821615.1. Taxonomy (GTDB): domain Bacteria; phylum Planctomycetota; class UBA11346; order UBA11346; family UBA11346; genus BOG-1363. The sequence goes on along the minus strand of JACDGQ010000721.1, from coordinate 1,724 downwards.
TCCGGGCGGTGCCCGGCGGCGAAGGCGTTGATGCCGTCCTCGGGCAGGACGAAGACCTGCGGCATCGGCACGCCCGAGGCGATCGCCATCTCCTCGACCACGTTGAGCAGTCGCCGCTCCGCCGGGGCCGCGCCGGACAAATTGCGGTCGATGCGCCGCCCGCCCATCATCTCGGCGACCACCGAGCCGCCGGCCGCGAGCTGGGCGGTCTTGTACAGCGAGCCCAGCGCGACCACTGCAAGCGTGCCGAGGGTGAGCAGTCCGTGCACCTTCCAGCGCAGCAGCACGACCTCATCCGGGCTGAATTCCACCACCTGGCGGGCGTGGGTGCGCCCCTGCGCGAGCCACGCAGTGACGGCGAAGGCCGCGGCGATGTTCAGCACCACCACCACGCCGATGACGGCCATGGCGAACAGCCAGCCGAGACGCCGGCTCTGGCGATGGGCGGAGTCCTGGCGCGCGAAGAAATCCATGGTCGGGGACGGGCCTCGATCGCGGTGGAGGGGGGGGGGGGGGGGG
>JACDGQ010000721.1:0-1195 GCA_013821615.1 Planctomycetota bacterium | reverse complement strand
ATGCCGGGTTGCGTGAAGCGGGAAGCGAGGGGCGAGAGGCGAGCAGCGAGCAGCGAGAGGCGAGCAGCGAGCAGCGAGGTGCGAGCGGAGAGGTGCGGAGTGCGGAGTGCGGAGTGCGACGCCGCGAATGCCGTCAGCCCGGCCTGCGCACGCGTCCCGGGTCCGGATTCAGGTGAACGACACCTTCGGCGCTTCGCGCTGCGCCGCCGCTTCGATCTCGTAGGCGGTGGCGGCGGTGAAGTTGAACATGCCGGCGAAGATGTTGCCGGGGAAGACCTCGCGCGCGGTGTTGTAGCCCAGCACCGCATCGTTGTAGGCCTGGCGGGCGAACGACACCTTGTTCTCGGTGGTGGTCAGCTCCTCCGACAGCTGGGTCATGGTGGTGTTGGCCTTGAGGTCGGGATAGGCCTCGGAGACCGCGAACAGCCGGCCGAGGCTGCCGGTGACCGCGCTCTCGGCGCTGAGCAGCTGTTTCATCGCCGCCGGGTCGGTGGGATCGGCGGCGGCCTTGGCCTGGACGGCGACCGCGCTGTTGCGCGCGGCGATCACCGCCTCGAGGGTCGAGCTCTCGTGCCTCATGTAGCCCTTGGCGACCTCGACCAGGTTGGGGATCAGGTCGTAGCGGCGCTTGAGCTGCACGTCGATCTGCGAAAAGCCGTTCTTGGTGCGGTTGCGCAGCGTCACCAGGTTGTTGAAGACGCTGACCGCCCAGACCACGACGATCAGGGCCAGCAGCACGACCGCCCCGACGACGGCGAGGATGATGTAAGTGGTGGATCCCATGGCGCTCTCCTGACCGCATTAGCGCGTCGCGGGTCGGAGACGCAAGGATCACCGCCCCCCTGTCCGGTCCGGCTACGGCTTGGGCGAGTCCTGGGGATTTCTACCGCCAAGACGCCAAGGCGCCAAGTTTCGGAGGACCGCACCTGATGGCCCGATCCCAGACTGGCCGTTCACTTCTTCCGGCTTCCCCTTGGCGTCTTGGCGTCTTGGCGGTGAAAACCCTGTGGAGAGACGGAGCGAGCCTGGTCCGGTCTGTTGTCCTGCGCCCCGCTAAGCAGTGCATTCCGGCGCAGGTTTGGCACACTCTGCGCCCCATGGCCCCGGAAACCCCCACCGTCGAGGCCCTGCGCGCCCAGGCCGCCGCCGCGCGCGTCGGCGATGCGCTGTGGGCCGAACCGCGGCTGCGCCAGGC
>JACDGQ010000720.1 GCA_013821615.1 Planctomycetota bacterium | reverse complement strand
CGCTGGTGCAGATCGAAGGAGCGAAAGCATTTCATGCTGTTTTTACCGATGAATCCGCCTCATGTTGTCGGCTTCTGACCCCAGGAATGGGGGATTGATGACGCCCTATCCCCGACGGGCTCCTAGCGGCGATGAGGGTCATCCAGGACATACTCCAGGGCCTCGGCCGGAACCGGAATCCCGGTGGGCGATCCTAGCCCGCCCGGCAGTGCTTCAATCGGCGAATCCAGGCCCGGCCATGCATCCATGTACAAGCGCAAGCCCAGCCTGCGCTTGGGGTGGGATCACGGGGTCCCGGGCGCGGTCCCGGTCTCGCGTTTGTAGATGAGCGAGAGGATGAGCAGGGCGCGCAGGCGCTTCTGGCGCGACAAATGGCTGAACAGGCCGCGGATGTCGGCGAGCTCGAGGTCCAGGGTCACGCCCTTGTCCTTGGCCAGGGTGGCCAGGGCGCTGAGGTCGTCGGCATGCAGGCGTTCCTGCATCCAGCGCGCCAGCTCGTCCGCGGCCCGGCCGATGTGGGTGCGCACCTGGCGGTCGGTGAGCTTCCAGCGCGTGGCGAGCTGCTCCTGCTTGAGGCCGCCGAGCATCCAGGCCTGGAGCATCTGGATGCCGGCCTCGTGCGCCGCACCGGCCTCGGCGGCGAAATGGTCGTACATCTGGCGGGCATAGTCGAGCAGGCCGGCGGCGAGCACGTCCTCGCCGGCCTGGCTGTCCTCCTCGTCCGCCTCGGCGGCGCAGGCCGTCCCGGCGATGCCCGGCGTCATCGCCACCTGGCGACCGCCCTGACCGCCGCGCCCGCGCAGGTGGCTGAAGTAGAAATGCCGGATCGCGGTCTTGAAATACGGGCGGAAAGGCCGGCTCGGATTGTAATTGAGGACGATGTACGTCTGCAGCTTGATGAGGATCTCGTGGGTCAGGTCGTCGACGTCCTGATCGCCGCAGCCCAGCCCGCGCAGGTAATTGCGCACCGGCTTCTGATAGTAGAGCCACCCGTGATCGGCCTTGGCGCCCTGGGGACGCAGCATCGAGCTGTGCGTGCTCGCGTCGTTCATGTGGTCGGGTTGGAAGACCTGGTGGCCGGCCGGGATCCGCCCCGGCTGAGTATCGGAGGCGGATTCCGCGACCTTGGAAGGCGGGGGGGGCGTGGTCGGCACTGGGCACCCTTGGGCTTGGGGCAGGACATCCGCGGCGGCGCTCAGGCCGTGGCCGCCCGGCTTGGGCCGGCATGGGGTCCGACCCCATGCCGTCATGGTCCGCAGGTCCACGGACAATGCTCGATCTTATAGGCGCGACCAACCCGGCGGTCAAGTGTAATATCCTGGACCAGTTGAACCTGCGTCGGTGGCGGCGCTTGGGATTGGGAACGTGGAGCGACCCTCGGCGATCGCTGTGGTGACAAACGCTTGGCCGCGCGCTGCGGGGTGCGGCCGGCGCTAGGCGCTAGGTACCGGCCTCGGGTCGACTCCGTATCCGCACCGTCGCATTCCGTCACCCTGATGATCCAAGTTCCTCGAGTCTCGAGTCTCATGCCTCGTGCCTCGTGCCTAGCGCCTAGCGCCTAGCGCCCCCCCCCACGCCCCCCTTGGTCCACCAGCACCCGACGCTAGAACGCCTACGTGCCGCCGCCCATCACCATCCGGCCGGTCGAAGCGGCGGATGCGGGCGAGCTGCTCGCCCTCGCGGGGCTGCTCGACACCGTCAACCTGCCCAAGGATCCGGCGGTCATCGCCGGGATTATCGCCGACAGCCAGCGCAGCTTCAGGGCCCTCGACCCCGCGCGCCGTGAAGTCGTGGATCCACGCCACGCCAGCTTCACCGTGGTCGCGGTCGGGCGCGACCAGGACGGCCATGAGCGGCTGTTCGGCACCGCTTCGCTGTTCGCCTACCACGGCATGCCGGACGAGCCGCACTACTACCTGCGCGTGGTCGAGAGCACGGTGCACAGCAAGCAGCTCGGCACCGACCGCGTCCGCCACCTGCTCAAGCTCGGTCGCGACGTCGAGCCGTGGACCGAATTCGGCGGCCTGATCGTGCACCCGCGTTCACGCGGGCAGGGCATTGGCAAACTGCTCGTCGCGGCGCGCTTGCTGCTGGTGGCGATGCACCGCGAGCGCTTTTGCCGGCGTCTGCTCGCCGAGCTGCTGCCGCCGCGCCGCGAGGACGGCGGCAACGCCTTCTGGGACGCGGTCGGCGCACCGCTCACCGGACTCAGCTACTACCGCGCCGACCTGCTCTGCCGCACCGACAAGGAGTTCATCGAGGCGTTCTTCCCACACGACGAGATCGTCATGGAGCTGCTGCCGCCCGCCGCGCGCGAACTGGTCGGCCACGAGGGGCCGGCGACCACGCCGGTGCGGCGGCTGCTCGCGCGCGCCGGCTTCAAGCCGCTCGGCACCATCGATCCG
>JACDGQ010000052.1 GCA_013821615.1 Planctomycetota bacterium | reverse complement strand
ACCTCGTGCAGGGCGGCGCCGCCGGGCAGCAACAGCTCGAGATCGAGCCTGCCCTGCAGCGAATAGCGCGTGCCGACCGCCCGCTCCGCGGACCATGGCACCAGCGCGACCGCGTGTCCGGAGGAGAGATCCCATTTCATGGCGGTGCTTCCTGGTGTGGACTGGACTTCGGCGGCTGTGACTGCGCTCGCGCCGGCGACTGCGACCGGCAGCAGCACGGCAAGGAGACGCCGGATCCGGCCGCGCGGTCCCGTGGCCCGGGAGGGAACGGTGGTCGAGACACGGGTGCGCGGCCGCCCAGGGATGGATCTCATGGCTGCTGATCCCGAGCCTGGTTGATGACCACCTGGGCCGCCAGCGGCGTCATGACCTTTTCCATCTGCTTGTCAGCCGGCAAGTGCTGCCAAGCGGGCAGCATGTCGTCATGGATCCACTTCCAGCGGTCGTTGAAGTCGCCGATCGAACCCTCGGGCTCGAAGGTACGGAAGGGTTTTCCGCCCGGCACGGGCGACTTGGTCTCGCGCGAAATCTGGCCCTCGGTCACCGAGCCGACCAGGCCCTTGCCCATCTCCGTCCAGAACGGCTGGAGGATGTCGTGCTGCTCGGAATGCAGCAGCTTCTCATTGCCCTGGGCCGCCTTGCCGCCGGCGATCAGCCGCCAACCCTCGAGCTGCTCGGGATTGGTCAGGTCGCCGGCCTTGGCCAGGCGCTCCATTTCGGGCAGGCCCTTGTCGGCGAAGGCGCGGTGCTGCCAGGCGAGGTCCTGGAAAACGTCCTTCTGCATGGTCAGGAAGGTCTTCTCCAAGTGCATCGACTGCACATACATCACCGAGGTGGCGAGGTCGGGCTCGCGCCAGAACGACGGCTTGGTCGCCTCCTTCATCGCCTCGACCTCGGCCAGGCCCTGGAAGACGCGCGCGCCGGCGAGCTTGGCCATGCCCGCCCACTGCATCTCCTGCGGGTGGTCGTGGTACATGTGCGCATACCACTCATAAGACTTGGTGACATTGCCGAGATTGGCGCTGAAGCCGGCGCCGACGTCCCAGGTCTTCTCGTCGATGCCGGCCTCCTTGTAGACCTTAGCGAGGTAGTCCTGCTTGGTGGCCGATGCGGCAGCGACCGCCGTCGCGTCGCCCGCGACCGCCGCCGGCGCGTGGTCGGCCGCCGGGACCAGGGTGAAGGCGCCATGACGGTCGATGTCGGCCCGCGCCGGCAGCGGCGCGCTGTGCGCCGTCGCAGCGGCGGCACCGTCGCCAGCTTCGTGAACAGGGCGGGCATTTGTGCCGGCAGCCACGCGCAACCTGACCTCGGCGTCGTGATCCGCCTCGGGAGCGCTCCGGGGTTCAGGCATGGGCACCTCCGCTGGGCAGCGATGGTACCAGGGCGCCCTTCCAGACAACCGTGGCAGATGCCTGGCGCGGATTCTGGGACAGCACCTTCCATCAGCACAGGAGCCCAGCCTTTCATTGCGATAGACAGCGCCTGTCCTGAGACTTTCACGCGACGACGGGCCCCATGTCCAAGAAGCAGCCAACCTAGTCGTGGCCCCTCCGCGCCGAGGTCTTATCCACACCTACCGCTGTCACCGCGGAGCAATCACTTCGCTCCACGACGTCCTTCACGTAGTGATCAAGCACCCGCCACACGCGATTATCCGAAACACGGAGCAACTTGGCGATGGGACGTATCGGCATGGCGCGCGCCATCTCGAGGATCAGCCTTTTGATCAGCCATGTGTTGCCCCTGCCATGTCGCGCCCACGGCGCCGTCACAGGCGGCACGTCGCATTTCCCGCAGGTTGTTCGCGGAACGCGGGCAACGATCAACGCTTGGTGCCGGAAGAAGTCCACATTCCTCCACCGTATCGTGGACACCAAAACCAACAGCAGCGCATTCTGGACACGCGAAGTGCGCCCCAAGTTTGAAGTTTTCGTGAAGTTCGAGCAGCTGCTGCTCAGGACGGAAATCAGATTTGGACACCTGCCTGGGCGTGGCCAGACCGAGTGCGGCGGAAAATTGCGGTTTGGTGTCTATGCGGACACCATGGACAACCGGATAGACCGGCAAATGCACACTGACCTTTGGATATGACCAAAGAATCACTACCTAATCGCGATGCTCAGCGCCCACAAAACGGTTCGTGACCATAACGCGGTGGCGAGGGGCAGGATCATCCATGGACATGAATATAGATGCGGCATTGACCCAGTTCATGACTGCGCTATTGTCGATTGCTTGCAGAATCGGAATCGGCAATTCGCCATGTGGTTCTTTCTACTGCATTTTGAACTTCGCAGAAATGCCACGCCCCTCCCAGGATCTCGATGAAGATGATTCCTCGCAATGCCAGCCTCCGTTTTGCACTCGCTTTCCTTGCGCTCTCCTGCTTTGTGACAGATGTTCGCGCTGAACTTGCCGTAGCTGGTTCGGTCTCTGAAAATGGCGCCTACCTTTTCCTGGACAATTTCCCAGGTCGCGTGGATTACAAATTCCTCGTGCAACTTCCAACTTTCCCTGGTTTCATCGATTTCTCGCATTCTTCTTCCCCGGCATTTTCCGTTCTCAACGGAACACTGACAAGCGGTGGGGATCACTCGCTAGGCGTAATCACATCGCTCGCTGTTGGACAGCAGCAGCACATCACGATCTATCAGCGGGTTCCACTTGCCTTCGGCCGCCCTCCCATACCCGTGTTCTTCTTCGGCAAGCTCGAAGACCGGTCCCCCTTCGATCAATTGGGCATCCCGCTTCCGATGGCGGCAGCGCCCGATGAGATCTTCAGCCAATTCGACGTAAACGTCGCCTTTGCGGACTCTTCGCTATCCGTCTTTCCCGCCTCCCTCACACGCAGGTCGCCTGGATGCACCGTCTCTGCTCTCGTGGGATTATCCGAGGTAGTGGCCCGCTCAACCGAATTCAAGGTGAACGGAAAATTGCGGGTGCCCTTGAGCCAAAGCGTTTCGCTGTTCCAACTGCCACTCCAGGCCGGGGATCTGCTGGGTCCGTCCATTCTCATCGAGGCCTTCCTGGCCAATAGGTCGTTCGCAAGCACTCGCATTTCGCTGGTTGAACCCGCTTCCGGGCCGCCCGGTCCACAAGGGCCAGCCGGCGTTTCTGGAGCAGAGGGAGCGCAAGGCGTTCCAGGTATAGCCGGACGGGACGGAGCGCCCGGCCCCATCGGCAGTCCTGGTACGCTATGGCGTTCCGGGACCGACGCACCGGATGACGTGATCGGCGTTGATGGCGACCTCTATCTCCAACATCCCAACTTCCAGATCTACCAGCGCAGCATCGGCCATTACACCCTGCTCGGCAGCATCGTCGGCCCCCAAGGTGTGGCCGGGCCACTCGGGCCGGAAGGAATTCCCGGCCCACGAGGTGAGTCGGGGCTCGCCGGACCGGTGGGCGCACCTGGCGCCCTGGGACCGCAAGGTCTACCTGGACCCCCTGGCGTGACCGGCTCTCCGGGCCAGTCGGGGGCGCAGGGCGCGCCCGGGCCATCGGGCCTGGCCGGGCCAGTCGGGCCTCGAGGTCCGCAGGGGCCGGCCGCCCAAGGATTCGGGCCGGATGATTCTGGTTCATTCGCCCTGCATGCGCTCGACCGCTTCCACGACACCGTCATCACCAGCCCCTCGCTGCACCCTACTTCGCGGATCTTCCTCACCTTCGTGGATGCCGGGCATGGACGCTGGCACGATGACGAGGGCGTGGCCCTGAGCGTGAAGAACATCCGCGAGGGCGCCGCTACGATCCACGTCCAGACCGGACGCCACGTGTGCCTGGTCGACGACCGGATCCTGTTCCTAATCGTGAACCCGGGCGCCGCGGTCCCGCCCATGCCGGTGCCGCCGATCCCGGGTGATCCCCCGCCGTTCCGCGGATTGTCACTCACACCAGCGGCGGTGACGCTGACGCCCTTCGCAGCGCAGACCTTCACCATCACCATCGCCGAACCGGCGTTGCTGGGTGGAACCCTGTGCACCCTGATTTCCACCCCACCGACCGCCGGCACGCTCCCTCCGACTGTTCTCATCAACGAGGGTGAGACCTCGGCCACCTTCATCTACACGGACAATGGCAATGGGGGCAGTGCTTCCACCACCATAAGCGCTATCGTGGGTCCAGCGACGGCCACCGCGAGCATCAGCGCGCAGGCCAGCCATCTCGTCATCAATGAAGTCGACTATGCCCAGCCCGGCAGTCCGACCGGCGACTTCATCGAGCTCTTCAATCCAACCGCCTCCACGCTGCCGCTCGCAGGATTTCGGGTAATGCTGACCACTCCCACCGGTTCCGTGTACCAGCAGATCGACTTGGGTCAGGCAACTACGCTCGAGGCCGGCCAGTTCCTGGTGCTCGCTGGCACTGCGGTGGCGGTTCCCCCGGCCGTGAGGGTCATCCGTTTCTCCACCGCCGTCAATCCCGTCCACGGTCCGATCGGCGGGGTCGCCCTGGTCGACACCGCGCGCAACGTGCTGGTCGATGCCCTCGCCTATGGTGGCGGTGCGTTCGCGGATCTCCCCAGCATTGGTGCGGTTTCCCTGGTAGAAGGCCATCCGCTGCCATCATCCGTCTTCGATCCGACGACCACGCCCGGCTCACTCGCACGCTCGCCGAATGGAGCAGATTCAAATGACACGCAGAATGACTGGGCGTTCACCGCGACACCTACGCCAGGTGGCGCCAACCTTCCCTGAGTGGTTCTGGGACCACCCTGCGGGCTTGGTGAGACTGGCCAAGGTCCCCAGTGCGACGCGCTGTTGCCTGCCCACCTCACCCCGATCCTCGAGCCGCTGGAGATCGACGCCCAGGCGTGAGTCGACATCATGATGAACGGCGGCCGCTTCCTTGGCACGCCATCGGGTTGGCAGTGGCGCGTGCCGGCGAAACTATGCGGCATGTGCACCTCCGCTGGACAGCGATGGTACCAGGGCCCCTTCCAGACAACCGTGGCAGATGCCTAGCGCGGATTCTGGGATAGCACCTTCAATGGGCACACAGGACCCCAGCCTTTCATTGCGATAGACAGCGCCTGTCCTGAGACTTTCACGTGTCCCTCCTGAAACCACGCTTGGCAAAGAGCGCGCCACCAGCTAGTGTTGTGCGCTGCGCGATCGCGTGACTGGCGGTGATCATGTGATCGACGATCCGCCATGCCGGACAACTGCCCTTTCGAGGAGAAGATCCATGCATCGCGCCACGACCGCAGCCGCCCGCATGCGCATCCTCGCGGCGCTGCTGCTGCTGAGCGTGCCATGCGCCGCCGCCGAGGACTATGGCATCTCATCGGTCACGATGACCATCGCCGGCGGTGGTCATTTGACGAGGTCCGCGCTGACGGAAATCAAGAATGCCATCCTGAAATCGGGAAAAAGGCAAACGTACTGCAACATGTACAACGACAACCCGACGCTGTTGGTGGATGGACTCGCCCTGTACCTGAACCCGGACTCCGGGCAGGAGAACGGTGATTGCGATGAGACCAAATCCGATTTCCAGACCTTGATCGTCGCCACCGACAACCACTACTACCAAGTCGAATTCATCACCCCGGGCATTCGCATCCATTTCGAGAAGAGTGCGGAAGCCGATGGTCTCAGCGACTACGTGAGGATGGTCGATGCCCTGGTCGGCCGGGTACTGGCGAAGGTCAGGACACCTGGCCCGCCCGGCCCCTGAAACCGCCCGCCAGGAGGTGGAGGACGAGAATCGTGGACAGGCACCGTTTCCCGCAGGAGCCAAATGGCGGAATTGTCATGGGAAGACTTAGGAAGACTAGGACATGCACACATCGTCTTCCGAAACGAAGACTACACCCCGCCTTGCCTTTTGGCCCGAAGAAGGTGCCAGTCCTGAGTTGCCCTTGTCCTGAGTTGCCCTGCTGCGAAGAAGGCGCCTGTCCTGAGTTGCCCCCGCTCAAAGTGACCGTCCCATGATTCCCAGTCCGCTCATGGCGACTTCGCGAACTCCGCCCGCAGCGCCGCCGCCCACACCGCATAGCCTTTGTCGGTGGGATGACAGGCATCGCCCATCAGCTCGGCGGGAATGGTGCCGGCAGCATCGACCAGCTGCGCGCCGAGGTCGATGAAGGCATGGTGCTCCTGCGCGGCGTAGGCGGCGAGCAGGCGGTTGACCGAGGCGATCTTGGCCCGGAAGGGGTCGTCCGCCTTGCGTCCGCGCGGCAGCACGGCCATGTGCACGATCCGCGTCTTTGGCGACAGCGCGCCGATCTGCCGGCTGATCGCCGCTATCCCAGCGACGATCTCCGCCGGCGTGTTTTCGCGCGCGTTGGCGGTACCGGTGAGGTTGTTGGTGCCGATCATCAGCACCACCCAGTGCGGGTGCAGGCCGGTGAATTCGCCATGATCCAGGCGCCACAGGACGTTCTGGGTGCGGTCCCAGCCGAAGCCGAGGTTGAGCACACGGCGGTCGGCGAAGGCGGCCTTCCAGGCCTCTGGACCGTGGTTCGGCCCGGGCGGATCGCCACCCCAGAAGTGGGTGATGGAATCGCCGATCATCACCACCTCGGGATCGGCGCCCTGGACGGCCTTGAGCACCGCTTCGTGGCGGGCGTACCAGTCGTAGCCGTCCTGCTCGAGCTTGGGCACCGGCACGATGGCGGTGTTGGTCGTCGCCTCGCCGCCGCAGAGGTGCACAGTCCAGGCGAGGATCACGAGGAGGAGGGTGCGCATGATGGACTCTCGGAAGTGACGTGCCGACGTGGATGCTGAGAGACGAGAGCAGAGGGGTGAATCCAGGACAGGCACTCACCTCACCCACGCATCCTCCCCACGCCCCAGCCGCCTGCCACCATCTTTGACCAGCGCGGCACGGCCCCTCATCATCAGGAAGTTGTCGGCTCAGCCATTGCCCGTCGGCAGCGCTGGCCCGGCGATCGCGGGCGTGGCGGGGAACAGATTCCCGGTCGGGATCGCCTGGTCCGCCATCGTCGCCGTCGACCAGTGCAGTCGTGCGGACGCCGCGCCATGGGCCTCATAGAAGTCGAGACGCAGGTTTGCGCGCTGACCGGTGGTGAGCCGCACGGTCGCGCTGTGCGCCGTCGCCGACTGGTCATACCACGCGTCGATCACCAGCAGGTCGCCGATCCACAGCCGCACGCCGTCGTCACCGGTGACCGTGATCGTGTAGGCGTCGGTCGTCGGCGCGAGGACCTGTCCGGTCCAGCGGGCGGTGAACAGGTCGCTCGAGACCCCCTCGGCCGGGCCGCGGTCCGCCCAGTCGAAATCGACCGTCGCATCGATCCGCGTGACGGTTGCAGCACCATTGAAGGTCGCGAGCTGGTCCGACCAGTACTGCCCGGCCAGACCGGTCCCGCTGGCGATGCCGCTGCCGACCGGAAACAGCGCCGACTGCGGCACGATCGCCCGCGCAGGCGTGGTGGCCGACTGCCACCACAGTCGCGCCACGGCGCCGCCGCCGTGCTCGAAGTAGTCGAGCCGCACGTCGTGCTTCACGCCGCCGGACAGTTGCACGGTCGCGCTGTGGTCGGTCGGCGATTCGTCGAACCACGCGTCGACCACCAGCGCGCCATCGATCCATAAGCGCACGCCGTCGTCGCCGGTGACCGTGAAGGTCCACGCGCCGCCGGTCGGCGGCAGGACCTGGCCGGTCCAGCGCGCCGTGAAAGCATCGCTCGACACCGTCTGGTCGGGCGAGCCGCCGCCCCAGTCGAAGTCGATCGTCGGGTCGACCCTGGTCACGGTCGGCGCCCCCGCGAAGCCCGCGAGCTGGTTCGACCAGTACTGCGCGGTCAAGCCGGTGCCGCCGCCACTCGTCACGGACGCCGGATAGAGCTGCGCGGTCGGCACGATCGACGACTCGTTCGCGCCCGGCAGGGTCCAGTGCAGGCGCGCGACGGCGCCGCCGCCGTGCTCGTAGTATTCCAGCTTCGCATCATAGCGTTGTCCGGCCTGCAGCTCGATGCGCCCATCGTGGGCGGTCGGCCCTTGATCATACCACGCGTCGACGATCAGCTGACCGTTCACCCACAGTCGCACGCCATCGTCGCCGATCACGCTGAAGTCATACGTGCCGCTGCGCGGTGCCAGCACCTGACCGCTCCAGCGCGCCGAGAAACTGTCGCTCGACACCGCCGGATCCGGCGACCCGCCGCCCCAGTCGAATTCCACGAGCGCATCGACCCGCGTCAGCGTCGGAGCCCCGACGAAGCCGGCGAGCTGAGCGCTCCAGTACTCGCCGGTCAGGCCGGTGCCATCGCCGCGGACGTCCGCCTGGATCACCACGATGCCCAGCACGGGCGAGGCGTCGCCGAAGCGCACCCCGGCATGGGCCATGCGCCACTGGAAGGCATACGTTCCCGGCGCCTGCGGCGCGACGATCGTGAAGTCGAAGGTCGCATCGGCGCCGGGCGGGACAGCGCTCGCCAAGGGGACCGCCTGCACGCCCCAGGTCGCGTCATCTGCGACCAGCGCGTAGCCCGCGCCCGCGGTCCAGGTCGTCCCGCCGGCGTTGTGCATGGTCACCGTCACGCGCTCGCCCTGGCCGACCGGCAGCGCGGTGCCCGGCACGCTCGCGCCGGTGAACGTCCCGCCATCGACCGCCCCAGTGCCGTAGGCGCCGCCGCGGATGTCGACGCCGATCGTCGCCGAGGCGATGCCGTTGGCGACCACCGCCAGCGCATAGCGGCCATCGGGAATGCCGCCGAAGGCGATTTCGCACGACGACTGCGTGTCACCGGGGGTGATGCCCATGGTGCTGAATCCGAAGGTCCGGGCATAGCGCACGGTGCCGGTGGCGTCGGTCATGCGGACCAGCGCGAAGTTCGAGGCCATCTGCGCATCGTCGCCGTAATAGGCGCCGCTCGACAGGCCGTTGAGCCGCGCGCCGACGAGGTGCGCGGTGCCGTCGCCGTTCGCCGCGAGCGTCGCGATCGCGGGCCGCCACGCCTCGCTCGGTCCGTCGGTCGGGGTGTAGGCGAAGACCGCCGAACCGCCGTCGGCGAAGAGCACCTCGCCCGACGGCACGACCAGGAAGCGTTCGACGAACACCGGCTCCTGCGCCTGGGCACCGAACGGGGTCGGGGCGCGGGTGAAGGAGTCGGTCGCCGGATCGAACTCGAACATCTCCGTGGGCGCGCCGAATTCCTGGAGGTCGCCGGCGACCAGCACCCGGCCGTTGGGCAGGATGGCGGCTGGCGCGTCGTCGGCGATGGCGCCGTCCGGCAGCCGCGGCCCGGTGGTCCAGGTGCCGTTGGCGTAGAGGTCGGTAGCTCCTGACGCACCGATGGCCAGCACCCGGCCGTCGTACATCAGCACGTTCGCGCCGACTTCCTCACCGTGGCCGATGAGGTTGGCCGGAGGCGTGCCAGCGTCGACCCACTCATTGGTCCACGGCAGATAGCGCGTCGAACCGCCGTTGGTCATGGTCACCAGCACCGAACCGTCGGACAGCAGCGCCGCGCTCTCCTCGTCGTTCCAGGTCGGCCGACCGCCGGTCACCGTCCACGATCCGTCCACCGGGTTCCACACCGTCGCGCTGCTCCACAACCGCGGCAGGAGCAGCACGCGGCCATCGGCGAGCGTGAGGCCGGTCGAGTCGCCGATATCGCCGCTCCAGCCCGGGACGTACGACCACGCATCAGCGGTGGGATCATAGATCTCGACCGAGCTGCCCCCCGTGCCGTACTCGCCGCCGCCGACGAACACCCGCCCGTCGCGCAGCACGGTCGAGGCGTAGTACAGCCGCGTGTCGTGCATCGACGCGCGCCGCGACCAGGTGCCATCGGCGAAGCGGCCATCCGGACCCGCCGTGAGGCGGTACCAGGCCGATCCGCCGTTCGATTGCGCGAGCACCGTGCCGTCGGTCATCATCAGCATCGTCGAAATGCCATCCGGCGCGTTGGGCAACCGGGTCCATTGGCCGACGGTCGCGGCCGGCGCGGACGCCGCGATCATCAGCAGGGCGAGGATCGCGCTTCGGCGCGGGGCGTTGCAGATCATGCGCAGCATGCGGACTCCGTGGACGGTGATGCGTGAAGGAGGAAAAACCTGAACGACTCGCGCCTGCCTTGGTGCCGACTGCGCTGTCACCGGACGATCCGGAACCGACAATCCGGACAATCCGGGACAGGCAATCCGGGACACGGCTGACGATCCGTGGCGAGAGGGGACGGCACTCATCGGCGTGGCGATCCGGGACGGTGGCGATCCGGGTCAGGCACTCATCTCATTGAGTGAAATGGGCCACTCCATGGGACTGGAACCCGCACCGATGTTGTGAATTATCGGCTTTTCGCGATAGAGAAGTGATGACATGCAGGATCACTGGACCATGGCAGCATCCAGTCCGGAAATAGTGCCCGTCCGAGATTCATTCTCGAACCCACAAAAACGTGCCTGCCCGAGACTCCTTTCAGTGAGTGCCTGTCCTGGATTCGTCACGAGATTCGTCATCAAGGCCAGCGGCAGCAGGGTGAGAGCAGTGATGGGGCACCGGGCGTGAAGCATCATCATGGTCGGCTCCGGGGCTGCTGCGCTCATCTCTCCCGGGGAGCAGGGAACGTTACACACCTGGGGAAGACTCCAGGTGCGGGATCCCTCTCGCCCTAGAGCTTCTCGGAGGATTATGACCTATGGCTGAAAGTGCCTGTCCTCAGATGTTACGTCAAGTCCGGCCAGCGCGAAAAATCTCGATCTCAGCGGCCAGCAGAGAGAGTACGCCGAGCACACCGAACGGCAGGTAGATGAATAGGATGTGATGCAGGTGCCCGATCTCGGCCAAGTGGGACAGGGCCCTTATAGCAAGGGCCACCGTCACGGTTTCGCTGAACAGCAGCACGAACACCGCGGCGCCGTTACCTCGACGTAGTGCCAATTGCAGAGCGAAGGGCAGCGCGGCCACGAGAAATGCGAGCGTCACGGCGAGGGGCGCCATGAAAGACAGGGGGAAGCCAATGAGCGCCATAACCGGAAGAAATTGCAAGACACCGATGGGGATCTGGAGAAAGGCAGCCCGACTGGCCCAGAGACCCGTTCGCGGCATCGGGGGCGACGCTGGACCTCGGTGAGACGGAGGCGTGGGGGGCAGGCTTGGTTGGGTTTGCATGGTTCGTCCTCCACACCGGAAGAGGTCGCAGACAGCTGGTATGTGGGGTAAGAATTGCACTAGTAGAGTATGTTAACATACGTTATTTTAAAGCAAGTGAGGTTTTGGGATCACCCCTACCATGACCTCGTCGACATGAGTGCAGTCAAAGAGAGTCGAGCACAAAGGAGTGAGAAGAATGTTAGAAAAAATGGGGCATCAGGGTATCGTGTGGGTCGGGTAGCTCGCTCCGGGCTGATTTTCTGGCATGATCGGTCATGCGCGATCGCGAACTCTACCAGCAAATCCTCGGCCTTTCGTCCCCATGGAAGGTCGACGACATCCGTTTGAGCCTTGCCGACCGTCAGGTGGTCGTGGTGGTGGGGCATGAGCCCGGCATGCCGCTCTCGTGCCCGACCTGCGGCCGTTCCTGCGGCTGTCCTCCTCACCAGATTGCATCACACTCCATTCCTGAAGTCTGATAGAGAAACTCCCCTGCTCCCACCGGCGGCGTAGCCGCCAGAGGGAGTGGCCATGAGCCACGTTCAGAACACCCCGATCAC
>JACDGQ010000719.1 GCA_013821615.1 Planctomycetota bacterium | reverse complement strand
GGCCGGAGCCGCGCCGCGAGCTGCTGCCGCGCCGGCGCTACCTGATGGACGACGTCTTCGAGGCGACCCGGGGCTGCGTGCACGCCTGCGAGTTCTGCGTGGTGCCGGCGGCGTGGCCGGGCCGGCCGTGGCAGAAGCCGCCCGAGGAGGTCGCCGAGTCGATCCGCCGCAAGGGCTCGCGCCGCGCGCTGTTCGTCGATCTCAACATCATCGCCGACCGCGCCTACGCGCTGCGCCTGTTCGCCGCGCTGAAGCCGCTGCGTATCCACTGGTTCGGGCTGTCCACCACGCTGCTCGCCGACGACCAGGAGCTGCTCGACGCTGCCGCCGGTTCGGGCTGCCGCGGCCTGCTCATGGGCCTCGAGTCCATCGACGGCGGCGCATTGAAAGGCATGCGCAAGGGCTTCAACGATCCGACGCGCTACGGCGAACTGGTGCGACGCCTGCACGAGCGCGGCATCGCTCTGCAGGGCTGCTTCGTGTTCGGCGGCGACCACGATGGACCGGACATCTTCATGCGCACCGCACGCTTCGCGGTCGAGGTCGGCATCGATCTGCCGCGCTTCGCCATCCTCACGCCCTTCCCCGGCACCGCGCTCTACCGCCGGCTGCTCGCCGAGGGTCGCCTGCTGCACCGCGACTGGGAGAAGTACGACGGCCAGCACGTGGTCTTCCGCCCGGCGCGCCTGGGCGTCGACGAGCTGCTGCGCGGCACCGAACAGGCGTGGAAGCACTGCTACTCGTGGTCGGCGATGGTCAGCCGCCTGCGCCGCACCGCGGCGCCGTTCCACGTCGCGCTGGTCACCAACCTCGGCTACCGCTTCTACGCGCACCGCCTGCACCGCTTCTACAGCTGCGACGCCTTCATCTGGGACGCGGCGCCGGCGGCGGCTGCGACCGCCGGGTCGGCGGCCGGATGAAGGCGCCCCCGTTCCGCCTCACCATCATCCATCCGTGCGTCGGCCGGCGCGTCGGGCAGCGCGGCTACATCCGCACCTGGAAGATGGAGCCGCTGCCGGCGGCGACCATCGCCGCGCTGACCCCGCCGGACGTCGAGCGGCGCTTCTACGACGACCGCCTCGAGCCGATCCCCTTCGACGAGCCCACCGACCTGGTGGCGATCAGCGTCGAGACCTACACCGCGCGTCGCGCCTACCAGATCGCCAGCGAGTACCGGCGCCGGCGCGTGCCGGTGGTGATGGGCGGCTTCCACGCCGCACTGTGCCCCGACGAGGTCGCGCGCTACGCCGACGCGGTGGTGATCGGCGAGGCCGAAGAGCTCTTCCCGCGCATGCTCGATGATTGGCGCCACGGCCGCGGCAGCCACGTCTACCGCGCCGAGAGCCGGCCGCGCAGCCTGCGCGTCGCGCCCGACCGCAGCATCTTCCGCGGCAAGCGCTACCTGCCCATCCGCCTGGTCGAGACCGCGCGCGGGTGCCGCTTCGCCTGCGAGTTCTGCGCCATCACCGCGGTCTTCACCGCGACCCAGGTGCGCGCGCCGATCGAGCGCGTGCTCACCGAGGTGCGCGCGCTCAAGCGCCCGGGCCAGCTGTTCTTCTTCATTGACGACAACATCGTCTCCGACCTGGCGGGCGCGAAGGAGCTGTTCCGCGCCCTCGCCGGCGAGGGCATCCGCTGGGTGGGGCAGGCGTCGAGCACGGTGGCCTGCGATGAAGAGTGCCTGGCGCTGATGCGCGCCTGCGGCTGCCAGGGCCTGCTCATCGGCTTCGAATCGCTGGGCGCGGAGCAGCTCGGGCAGATGAACAAGGGCTGGAACCTGGCGCGCGGTGGCCCGTCCGCGGCGATGGCGACGCTGCGCCGCCACGGCATCCGCGTCTACGGCACTTTCATCTTCGGCTACGACCACGACGACGCCGCAGCGTTCGCGCGTTCGGTGAACTTCGCGCGCGACGAGGGCATGTTCATCGCCGCCTTCAACCACCTCACGCCCTTCCCGGGCACGCCGCTCTACACGCGCCTGGAAGCCGAGGGGCGGCTGCGCTTCCCGGCGTGGTGGCTGGACCCGGCCTACCGCTACGGGATGGTGCCGTTCATTCCGCGCGGCATGCCGGTCGAGGAGCTCGAGCAGCGCTGCAGCGCGGCGCGGCGCGCCTTCTACGGCTGGGACAGCATCTTCGCGCGCGCCCAGGCGCGGGTGAACCGCCACGACCCGTGGATGCTGCTCAATTTCCTCGCCATCAACGCCATGCACCGCGCCGACGTGGTCGGGCGCAACCATCTGCCGCTGGGAGACGCCGCGTGGACCGGGGAACTGCTGCGCGTCTCATGAGCGGCGGGCCGCCGCCGGTGCTCGCGCCGCGCGTCGCCCTGGCGCTGCCGGGCGATGCCGCGGCGATCGCGGCGCTGCTCGCCACGCCGTTGCCGGGCGCGCTGCGCCTGGTGCTTGC
>JACDGQ010000718.1 GCA_013821615.1 Planctomycetota bacterium | reverse complement strand
GCCCTCCCCTGGGACACCCCCTGTCCCGGCCAGCGACCCGGAGCGCGTGATGGACCACCTGGACCAGCTCGAACAGCAGAGCGTCTACATCTTCCGCGAAGCCTTCCGCCACTTCGAGCGGATGTGCATGCTGTGGTCGATCGGCAAGGACTCGACCGTGCTGCTGTGGCTGGCGCGCAAGGCCTTCTTCGGGCACATCCCCTTCCCGCTCGTGCACATCGATACCAGCTACAAGCTGCCGGAGATGATCCAGTACCGCGACCGCCTCGCGCTGGAGTACAAGCTGACCATGATCGTCGGCCAGGACGAGGCCACCCTCGCCGCGGGCGCGACGTACCCAGCCACCGCCCACCTCGCCGCGGACGACCCGCGCAAGGTGACGCGCAAGCAGTGCTGCGGCGCGCTCAAGTCGGGCGCGCTGAAAGCCACGCTGCAGGGCACCGGCGTGCGCCGCAAACTGAACCTCGCGACCGGCGCCTATGACATCGACGCCGACCGCGAGCCGTGGCACGGCGTGATCGTCGGCGCGCGCAGCGACGAGGAAGGCAGCCGCTCGAAGGAGCGCTACTTCAGCCCGCGGGACAAGAACAACGCCTGGGACGTCGGCGACCAGCCGCCGGAGCTGTGGAACCAGTTCAAGACCGACTTCGCGCCGGGCACGCACGTGCGCATCCACCCGCTGCTCGACTGGACCGAACTCAACATCTGGGAATACATCAAGCGCGAGAGCATCCCGACGGTCTCGCTGTACTACGACCAGGGCGACGGCAAGCGCTACCGCTCGCTGGGCTGCGGCCCCTGCCAGACGCCGATCGAATCGACCGCCAAGAACGTCGACGCCATCATCGCCGAGCTGCGCAGCGGCAAGCTCCGCAACATCGCTGAACGCTCCGGCCGCGCCCAGGACCAGGAAGGCCGCGGGGGTCTCGAAGACCTGCGCCGCGACGGATACATGTGAGAAGCGTCCGGAAGTCCGGAAGTCCGGAAGTCCGGAAGTCGAACGCACCCAGCATTGGCACAGCCCCATGAACCAGAGCCCACCTCAGACCTCACCTGCGGGACTTCCGGACCTCCGGACTTCCGGACTTCCGGACGCGGCCGCCAGGCCCCAGATGAACATCGTCATCGTCGGCCACGTCGACCACGGCAAGAGCACCCTGGTCGGGCGCCTGCTCGCCGACACCGGCGCGCTGCCTGAGGGCAAACTCGACAAGGTACGCCGCGAGTGCGCGCGCACCGGCAAGCCCTTCGAGTACGCCTTCCTGCTCGACGCCCTCGAGGACGAGCAGGACCAGGGCATCACCATCGACACCGCGCGCTGCTTCTTCAAGACCGCGGCGCGCGATTACATCATCATCGACGCGCCCGGGCACATCGAGTTCCTCAAGAACATGATCTCGGGCGCGGCGCGCGCCGAGGCCGCCATCCTGATGATCGACGCCAAGGAGGGCGTTCGCGAGAACAGCCGCCGCCACGGCTACATCCTCGGCATGCTCGGCATCAAACAGGTGGTGGTGTGCGTCAACAAGATGGACCTGGTCGGCTACAGCCAGCAGGTCTTCGACGGCATCGAAAAAGAGTACCGCGCCTTCCTGTCCGGCATCGGCGCGGTCAGCCCGCGCCAGTTCGTGCCGATCGCGGCGCTGAGCGGCGAGAATCTCACCAGCCGCTCGGCGAACATGCCGTGGTACCAGGGCGAGTCGATGCTCGCGCTGCTCGACACCTTCCCCAAGGCGCCGGACAAGGTCGCGCAGCCGCTGCGCATGCCGGTGCAGGCGATCTACAAGTTCACCAGCCACGGCGACGAGCGGCGCATCGTCGCCGGACGCATCGAGACCGGCACCGCGAAGGTCGGCGACGAGGTGGTCTTCAGCCCCTCCAACAAATCCGCGAGCATCCGCTCGATCGAGGGCTTCAACGCCACAGCGCGCGATGCCATCGGCGCCGGCTGGTCGACCGGCTTCACGCTCTCGCAAGAGATCTACATCACCCGCGGCGAGGTCATGAGCCTGCGCGAGCACGCACCGCTGGTCGGCACGCGCTTCCGCGCCAACCTCATCTGGCTGGGACGCAAGCCCCTGGTCCAGGGCCGCGACTACAAGCTCAAGCTGCACACCGCGGCCCAGCCGGTGCGCATCCACAAGCTGCTCAAAGTGCTCGACGCCAGCGAGCTGGCCGGCGAACTGGTCAAGCAGGAGGTCGGCCGCCACGACGTCGCCGACCTCATCCTCGAGACCCGCCAGCCGGTGGCCTTCGACCTGACCTCCGACATCGAGGGCACCGGGCGCTTCGTCATCGTCGACGGCTACGAGATCGCCGGCGGCGGCATCATCACCGGCGCCGTGCCCGACGACCAGGACGACCTGCGCAGCGAGGCGCGCCTGCGCGACTTCTCGTGGATCCACGGC
>JACDGQ010000051.1 GCA_013821615.1 Planctomycetota bacterium | reverse complement strand
CCCTCGCCCAGGTGGCGGCGCAAAGTGCCTTCGACGCGCTCCGCATCGTATTCCTGCAGCGCGCGCACCAGGCTGATCAGGCTGATGCGCGTCGGCAGCAGCAGCTCGAGCAGGCGGTCGAGGCCGCGGAAGCGCACCAGATGCTCGGCCAGGCGCTGGCACAGGCCGACCAGGGCGGGAGTGGCGTGGCCGCGCGCGACGTGCGCGACCAGCGCCGCGATCGCCAGGTCGCGCTGCTGGTCGGGCAGGGTCGACAGCACCTCGCCGAGTCGGGTCAGCGCGGCCTCGTCCTTGCGCTGCAGCGCGCGGATCAGGTCGACCACCGCGATGTGCGCGCCGGCGGCGACCAGCAGGCTGATGGCGCGCTCGCGCACCAGTTCGGCGCCATCGGCGAGCAGCATCGGCATGAGCTCGCCCACCAGGTACAGCGGCGGCGTGGCGTAGCGCAGCTGCTCGAGCGCCGCTGCGCGCTGGTCGTCGGCGCGCGCCTGCAGCAGCCCTTCGATCGGCCCGCGCAGCGCCGGAGCGAGGGTGGCGGCGAGTTCGCTGAGTGCGGGCAGGGCCTCGGCGTGGATGACCTCGGCCTCGATCACGTCACCCGCGCCCCGTCCGGCGGCCGGCCCCGCCATGGCCGCGAGTAGGGGGTTGCCGACCTCATCGGCGATGGCGAGCACGCGCCAGCCGGGTTCAGCGCCACCGGCCTCGTCGAGCAGCGCCAGGCCGCTGTCGCCGGCATGCTCGGCGAGCAGTGCGGGAAAGCTGGCCGCGGTGGCGTCCTGCAGGCGGCGATCGGCGATCAGCGCCTTGCCGCCGGGGGTCGCCTGCAGCGCGGCGAGCGCCGGCTCGGTGACCGCGAGGTGGGCCTGGAGCAGCGCGCCCAGGCGCAGGAAGAGGCGCATGTCGGCGCCGCACAGGCGCTGCAGGATGGGCGCGTCGGAGGCGCGGAGACCGGTGAGCATGTCGGTCAGGGTGCGTCCGCGGCAGGGGGGAAGCAAGTCGCAAGCCGACGGCCCTGGCCTGCGCGGTCCGCCCGGGCCGGGCCCGCGTCCGTGCCACAGCCCGGACCAGCCGCCCGCGGTGAGGGTTGAAGACCGCGCCGCACCCGTAGCGTCCCCGGGACCCGCCGGAGAGCCGCCCATGCCATCGCCCCGTCCGAGCGCACGCCGTGAACTGGCAGCCGCCACCCTGGCCGGCGCATGCGCGCTTACCGCGCTGCTCCTGGTGAGCGGCTGCGGCGACAAGGGCCGCCGCGAGCAGAACAATCCGTTCATCGGTCCGTCCGGGGCGGAGACCAGCCAGCCGTTCGCGGTGCTGCCGGTGCAGCAGGGTGATGGGCGAGTAGCGAGGCGCTGAATCCGGCATCCGGATTGCATGCGGCGAAACCCGGTGGTCGCAACGCAAGCCGTGCTGTACCCCGTACCGTCCATGCCTGGACGGTGATTCCATGGAACAAGGCTTCCCTGTTGCGACCGTAGCCGGTTGCACACGCAGGAGGTCTTATGACCAGCTCCCCCGTCAACCGCTCCATCCTCCTCGCCACGGCCCTGCTGCTGGGTGGCGCTGGGCGGCTCGCCGCCGCGCAGCAGGTCGAGCTGCACCTCGCCTCGGGCCAAGTGGTCAAGGGCGAGATGCTCGGCCAGGACGACAAGGAGGTGCGGGTCAAATCCGCGATCGCGACCAAGACCGGCACGATGAGCGTGACCATGGGTTACAAGCGCGAGGCGATCCAGTCGATCGTCATGCTCGCCGATCCCGAGGTCGATTTCACCAAGCGCGCGGCCGCGGCCAAGAGCGCGGACGACCACGCCGCGCTCGCTGCCTGGTGCCGCGACCAGGCGATGCCCGACCGCGCCGCGGCGCAGGCGCAGGAGGCCCTCGCCCAGACCGCCGACAAGCCGGTGGCCCTGGCCCTGCTCAAGGACCTCGGCTGGATCCAGGCCGAGGGCAAGTGGGTCAAGGAGAGCGAGTCGCTGGCGTCCCAGGGCAAGGTGCGCTACCAAGGTCAGATCATGACCATCGCCGAGGCTGAGGCGCTCAAGGAGAAGGCCAAGGAGGGTGCGGCCCACGACAACGCCCAGAAGGACGTCGATGGCAAGGCCGCGTACATTGTCACCCTCGACAAGCAGCTCGCTGATCTGCAGAAGCGCCCGGCCGTGCTCGATGCCGAACTGGCCAAGGCCAACACCGCCCTCGCCACCGCCCAGGGCCAGGCGCAGCGCGTGACCCAGGCCAAGGCGACCTACGACGGCGCGCAGCGTAGCCTCACCCAGGCCCAGCAGCAGAACCAGGGCTCCTCCCAACGCCCGGGCGGCGCCGGCACGCCCGCCAACGCCAACACCGTGAACCTGCAGCCGCTCTTCCAGGCGGTCGAGGACGCGCGCAAGGCCTACAACCAGGCGCGCGCGGACGCCGGTGGGGCCGAGAGCGAGGTGACCCGCCAGCAGGGCGCGGTGACCGCCTTGAACGAGGAGAAGAAGAACCTCGAGCGCAAGAAGACCGACCTCACCGCCCGGCGCGTGCGTGCGGTCAAGGACCTCGAAGCGGCCCAGGCGGCCCTGGGCAAGCAGGGCGCAGCCCCGGCGGCGGGCACGAAGCCAGCCGCTGCCGCTCCGTCCAAGCCCTGAGGGTCAACCCAGGTGATCGCGCACGCGCTGGAGCGCGGCGAGCGCCTGCGCGGTCATTTCCGTGGCGTTGCCCACGGCCACGCGGATCTCGTCGATATCCTGGTTCTTGAGCATCACCTGGATGTTGTGCGCCGCGGTCTCGAGCTTGATGCGCAGGTCGCCAAGGTCCTCGCGGTCGGAATTGGACAGGCGCTTGACGCGGTCGGACATCGGGACTCCAGGTGGGAAAGGGCAGGACAAGAGGGGGGGAGGGGAAGGCAAGAGGGCAGCAGGGAAATCAGGAGGGTAGAAGGGGAGGCAGGAGGAGGAAGGGGAAGGCAAGAGGGCCGCTGGGAGGACAACCGCGACCAGTGCGGACGATGTCAGTGTCCCTCATCCACCTCACCTCACCTCACCTAATCCCTTCTTCTCTTCAGCCCCTCCCGCCTTCCCTCTTGTCTCCCCTGCTCACCCCCCACACTCGCGCCCTCCGCCGCGGCCAGAACGTCCGTGGCCCAGGAGATCGCCATGGGTTTCAAGGTCGCCATCGTCGGCGCCACCGGTGCTGTCGGCGTCGAGTTCATGAAAGTGCTCGAGCGCCGCAACTTCCCCGTCGATGAGCTGGTCCTGCTCGCCTCCAAGCGCAGCGCGGGCACCACCCTCGACTTCAAGGGCCAGCCGCACACCGTCACCGAACTCACCCATGACAGCTTCGCGGGCTGCCACCTCGCCCTGTTCAGCGCTGGCGCCAAGATCTCGCGCGAATACCGCGAGTCGTGCGTCAAGGCTGGCTGCCTGATGGTCGACAACTCCTCCGCCTTCCGCATGGAGGAGGGCGTGCCCCTGGTCGTGCCCGAGGTCAACCCGCAGGACGCCAAGCGCCACAAGGGCGTGATCGCCAATCCCAACTGCACCACCATCATCGCCCTGCTCGCACTCAATCCGCTGCATCAGGCGATGCCCATCCGCCGCGTCGTCGCCGCCACCTACCAGGCCGCCTCGGGCGCCGGGCACGCCGCGATGGAGGAGCTGAAGGACAGCACCCGCGCCTACCTCGACGGCAAGCCCTTCACCCCGCACGTCCTGCCGCACCCCTACGCCTTCAACCTCTTCCCGCACAACTCGGCGATGCTCGACAACGGCTACTGCGAAGAGGAGATGAAGCTGGCCAAGGAGTCGGTGAAGATCCTCCACGACCCCAGCGTGCGCATCACCGGCACCTGCGTGCGCGTGCCCGTGCTGCGCACCCACGCCGAGGCGCTCAACATCGAGTTCGTGCGCGAACTCAGCGTCGAGAAGGCCTACGAGCTGCTGCGCAAGGCGCCCGGCGTGACCGTGCTCGAGGACCGCGCCAAGAACCGCTGGGCGATGCCCACCGACGTCGCCGGCCAGGACAACGTCTTCGTCGGCCGCATCCGCAAGGACCACAG
The DNA here is from genome assembly GCA_013821615.1 of Planctomycetota bacterium. Lineage (GTDB taxonomy): Bacteria > Planctomycetota > UBA11346 > UBA11346 > UBA11346 > BOG-1363. Next base: position 7,628 of record JACDGQ010000051.1, on the reverse strand, counting down.
CCAGCCCAACACCCTCGACGTGTGGGTGGTCGGCGACCAGCTGCTCAAGGGCGCGGCGTTGAACGCGGTGCAGTGCGCGGAAGTGGCGTTGCTCTAGGGACAGCGGAGGGGAGAAGGGGACGGCAGGAGGGCGGGAGGGGAGAAGGGTGCGACGTGCCCTGCTGATTCCTGCTCCGCCGCCCTTCGTCCCTCTTGCCTCCCCTTCCCCCTCTGGCTGTCCCCTATTCCCTCCGCATCTCCGGCGGAATCGCGATGGTCCCCGCGTCCTTACCCTGGATCAAGTCCTTCGAATCGCCGCCTACGGACAGGGTCAGGTGCAGGTTCTTGAGCGCCCCGGGGTGGTGTTCGGTCACCGACAGCTCGGTATCGCTTTCGGTCTCGCGCACCACGTAGGCCAAGTAGGTTCCATCGGGTACCTGGATGGATTTCTTCTTGCCCGATTCGACGCTGAACTCGGTGCCGAAGGTGTCGGCTTTGATCTTGATGCGCAGGCCGATGGTGACGCGCACTTTTTCATCGTTGACCAGTTCGAGCAGGCTGGTCCCGACGCGGTGCAGCTTCTTGTCGTAGGCGAAGCGCTTGTCGGATTTCAGCAGGTACTCGTCGCGGTTGACCCACTCGTCCTCGAGCAGGATCACCGCCTTGGACTTCTGCTCTTTGGTATAGGCGGCGATGCGCGTGCGGTCGGCCTCGGGCAGCGCCGCCAGGTCGATCTCCGACAGCTTCAGGGCGGTGATGGTCGACCCGTTCTTCAGCGTCACCGCGGTCTTGGGCGTGCTGGGGTCGCAGACCAGCGTCTCGTAGTCCAGAGCGCGGCCGCTCTTGGTCTTGAGGGTCTCGACCGCGTCAACGGGCGCGGCGGCGACGGCGAGCACAAGCAGGGTCAGGCGCAGGTTCATACGCCCAGCCTGCCCGCCCCACGCTCGCCGGCAACAGTCGGTTCGGGCATCCAAACGCGGCATGCCTGCCCCCCTGGGACCGCGGGCCACTGGCCCGCTCTCACATCCTCACCGCAGCCCACGGTCCGCGAATCCACGGAACGAACGAACGGCATCAGGGCGCAGTCCGACTTCAGGCCCCCGTGAGATGCGCAACGAGTCGCGGCGCCAGGTCGAGCATGCTCCACGACGGGCGCGCCCAATCCTTCTCGGAGGTGATCAGCAGCGGCCCGTCCTCCGGTCGGGCCGCGGGGCGGCCGTGGGTGCCCTTGACCAGGCTGGTGTCGAGGGAGATGGGATCCATCAGGTAGCGCAGGCCGAGCATCTTTTTTACCAGCGCGCGACCGGCGCGGAATTTGCCGCCGTGGGGGTCGAAGACCAGCTCGCGCGGATCGTAGCCGGGTTTTTTGTGGATCTCGACCGCGCGCGCGAAGTCCGGGCGGTTGGCGTCCTCCAGCCAGTAGTCGTAGGCGAACCACGCACCGGGCGCGGCCAGTGCCACGACCTCACCCGAGCGCGGATGGTCGAGCCCGAGCTGCGCGCGTTCGGCGCCGACCAGCACGCGTTCGACCCCGGGCAGGCCGCGCACCAGGCTCGCTGCGCGTTCGACCGCCGCCGCGTCACGGCAGTAGATGTGGGCGAGCTGGTGGTCGCACACCGCGAAGGCCGCGCTCGGCCCCGGATCGAGCAGTTCCCCCGCGGCGTTGCCGACCACCGCCAACAGCCCGGCGGCGCGCAGCACGCGGTTGATCGGCACCGCGTGGTCGGCCTTCTCGATGCCGTACTCGCTGACCACCACCACCGCCGCGCCGCGCGCCTCGGCCGCGGCGATGACCTTGCCCACCTCCGCGTCCAGCTCGCGCAGGTTGCGCGCCAGGTGGTCGCCGGTCGGCCCATGACGCTGCAGATCGTAGTCGAGGTGCGGCAGGTAGCACAGGCCGAGATCCGGCCGCACCTGGTCCCAGGCGGTGGCGAAGCTCTCGGCGATCCAGCGCGTCGATTTCACATCGGCGGTCGGGCCCCAGAAGTTGAACAGCGGGAAGGCGCCGTGGCGCGCGGCGAGCGCATCTTTCAGCTCTGGCGGCCACGCGTAGAAATCCGGGCTCTTGCGCCCGTCGTGGTGGTAGACCGGCCGTGGCGTCACCGTGCCGGTGACGTCGGTGTTCATCGCGTACCACCAGAAGTGCTTGAGCACGCGCAGGTCCGGCCGGCTGCGCCGCGCCAGCTCCCAGATGCTCGGCGCCTGCACCAGCCGCTGGCTCTGCCGCCAGAACCAGATCTCGCCCAGCTCGCGGAAGTACCAGCCGTTGGCGACGATACCGTGATCCTGCGGCAGCTTGCCGGTCAGCAGCGAAGTCTGCGCCGTGGTCGTCACCGCCGGCACCACCCCGGTCATCGGCGTCGCGAAGCCACGGCTGGCCAGCGCCGTGAGGTTGGGCGTGTCGCTGCCGAGGTGGGCCTGGGTGAGGCCGACGCAGAGGATCAGGGCGACGGGCTTGGGCATGGTGGGAGGGTAGTGGAGGTGGAGGGCTGGGGGAGGGGGAAGGAAGGCGCGGGGAGGCTCACGGTGGGGGCGGCTTCAATGGGGTGAAGCGCTCCAGTAGCGGAAAATAGCGGTTGGGTTTATTTCCGAGGTGGTCCATTTCGTCCTTGCCGAGGCAGTAGGCGCCGACCGTGCGACCCCCGCGGACGAGCGCACGCAGCGTCGGGTGGAGGGGATCGGACCAATCCTCGGGCCAGGGCTCGTCATGCAGTGCGCTCAGCAGCAGCCGTCCATGCAGGCGGCATTCGTAGGCCATCCGTGGAATGGAGTCGTCGAACGGATCGAACGTCACCATCAGGTGGTGGCTCGGATCATGGCTTTCGCGCAGCGCCATCGCCAGGCTTTCAAGGTGCCGGACCGAGGCGAGCGTCCGGGACGACTCCGCTTGCGGGGCATAGGCGGAGATCAGATCGGCCGCGTGGCGTAGCAGGGGTGCCCGGCCGGCACGCACCACGAAGGGGAAGAGGAGGCGGTCGAGCCAGCCGATCTCGGTGACGGTGAAGGAGAGCGATGGCGGCAGAGGCTTCGCGAGGGATGTCAGAAGGAAGAGCATTTGCCGGGTCTGCATCGCCGGCAGTCCATCGACGCAGGATTCGGCCAGAGTCCGCACCAGGCCATCGATCCGCTGAGCCTCGCGTTTGAGTTCGGCGAGGCGTCCCGCGACGGCGTTGAAGGCGACTCCGGTCACGGCGATCCTGACCAGATGCGAAATGACCGTGCCACGCCCCTGCAGCGAGACGAAGCGGAGCATGCGCTGGCAGGTCTCACCCAGCCGTGACGGATCGGCGAGCAGGACGTCGTCGCGGAGCAGGTTGGTCACATTGCGCACGATGCTGATCTCGCCGAGCGTCGTCGCGAACTCGACGCGGGTGCGGAACTCCAACGCCTGGTCGCCGAGAGCGTCGACGCAGGCGCGCAGTTCATCGAGCTTGTCCTGGTCGAGCATGGCGTGCTGGATGCGCGCCGCGTCAGGGACCGGAGAAAATGGCGTCAACCCGGCGGTGGTGCCGATGAGATCCGGATACTGGTTGTCGAAGGTCTTGAGCGCCTTGGAGAGTTCCCCGATGCGCTTCCAGGTCGCGAGGGTCGAGGGCGGCGAGGTGTGCAGGTCGAGCTCCTCCCAGGTGATCGGGAGGTGTTCCGCTTGCAGCTCGCGGCGCAAGCTCTCGAGGTCGCGGTCGCTGTGCAGCCAGGCGAAGAGGATCGCTGCGGTGAGCAGCGCGCCGAGGATGCCGGTCGCGACCAGCACCACCAGGACCCGGCGGCGCCGCGCGGGTGAGGACGGTGACGCGAGCGGTGGAATCCCGCTCATGGCGCCGGCTTCAGCGGCTCGAACCGCTCCAGCAGCGGGAAATAGTGGTCCGGCCGCTTGCCGAGGTGGTCCACGCCGTCCCTGCCGACGCTGTAGGCCCCGACCGTGCGGCCAGCGCGCACCAACGCGCGCAGTTGCGGATGCGCAGGGTCGAAGGGGTCGCGCGGCCACGCCTGCCCGCGCAGCTCGGCGAGCAGCAGCAGGCCGTGCAGGCGGCACTCGTAGGACATCTGGCAGATCATCGCGTCGTAGTTGCCGAGCTTGAGGACCATGAAACCGGCCGGCGAATAACGCCTGGTCCGGGCCTCCTGCTCGAGGTCGGCGATCAGCGCATCGGGACCGGCCGCGCCCACGCCTTGCGCGTAACGGTGGATCAGACCGGCTTCACGCCGCAGGAAACCCGCGCGGCCGGCGCGCAGCAGCGCGGGCCGCAGCATGGCGTCCAACCATCCCAGGTTGGTGATGCTGATCTGATCATTGAGGGTGGGGTGGCGGACGAAGGTGGTCCAGGCGTTCAGCATCTCCCTGGTCTCCATGTCCGGCAGTTCGGCGACCGCCAACGTGGCGAGCTCCTCGACCAGGTCGTCGACGCGCTGCGGAGCGCCCTTCAGGGCCTCGAGCCGCCCGGCGACTGCGGCGAAGGCGATTTGGGTCTGCGAGATCCGGACCAGGTGCGAGAGCATCGTTCCGCACGGTTGGACGGCGACGAAGCGCAGCAGCCGCCGGAAAGCAGGCGCGATCCGCGTGGGATCGGCGAGCAGGGCCTCATCGGTCAGGAGGTTGACCCCGCTCCGCTCGATGCCGAACTCGTCCATGCTGGTGAAGAAGTCGCTCTGGGTGCGCAGTTCCAGGCGCTGGTCGCCGAGCGCATCGACGCAGGCGCGCAGCTCCTCGAGCCGATCCTGGTCGAGCATGGCATGCTGGATGCGCGCCGCATCCGGCACCGGCGAGAACGGCGTCAGCGACGCGGTGGTGCCGTTGAAGACCGGATACTGGATCGCGAAGGGCTTGAGCACCTTCGATAGCTCGCCGATCCGCTTCCAGGTCGCGAGCGTCGCCGGTGGCGACAGATGGAGGTCGAGCTCCTCCCAGGTCGTCGGGACATGCTCCGCCTGCAATTCACGGCGCAGGCCGTCGAGGTCGCTGGTGCTGCGCAACCACAGGAAGAACACGGCGGTCGTGATCAGCAGGCCGCCGACGACGATGGCGGCCAGCAGCAGCCAACTGCGGTGACGCCGCACCGGTGCACCTTCTGGGCAGCGGTTGGGTCCTTCAGGCAGCGTCATGCCGGTCATGTCCGCCCGGCTCAGCGATACTTGAACTCGCCATGCGCCGTCCGCACCACCACTTCATTACCGGCTTCATCATTGCCCTCGACCCGACCCACCACCTGCGCATCGATGTGCGAATCGCGCGCGGCCGCCAGGCAGGCGTCGACGCATGAGGGCGGGACGACCGCCTCGAGGCGGTGGCCCATGTTGTAGACCGAGTACATCTCGGCCCACGACTGGCCGGTGGCGTCCTTCAGCGCGGCGAACAGCGGCGGCACCGGGAAGAGGTTGTCCTTCACGTAGCGGTTGCCCTGCTTGCGCTTGCGGCCGCCGAATTTCACGATCTTGCTCTGACCGCCACCGGAACAGTGGATCAGGCCGTGGATGTCGCTGCGCGGCACGCGCTCGAGCAGGTTCTTGATCAGCGGCAGGTAGGTGCGCGTGGGCGACAGCAGCGCCGAGCCGATGGTGAAGCGTGGGTCGCCGGGCAGGCTGTCGCCCAGGCGGTAGCGGCCGCAGTAGATCAGGTCGCCGTCGACCTCGGGGGCGTAGGTCTCGGGGAAGCGTTCGCGGTAGCCGCCGCCGAGCAGCTCGTGGCGGGCGCTGGTCAGGCCGTTGGAGCCCATGCCAGTGGTCGGCTCGTGCTCCCAGGCGGCCTTGCCGGTCGAGCTGAAGCCGACGATGACATCGCCGGGGGCCATGCGACCGGCGTCGATGACGCGGTCGCGCAGCAGGCGCGTGGTCACGGTGCTGTCGACGATGATGGTGCGCACCAGGTCGCCGACGTCGGCGGTCTCGCCGCCGGTCATGCGGCAGGGGATGCCGAGCGCGGTGAGCCGCTCGCTGAGCTTCTGGTAGCCCTCGACGATCGCAGCGATCACCGTGCCGGGGATGCGCTTGGCGTTGCGGCCGATGGTGTTGGAGATCAGGAACGGACCGAGCGCGCCGACGCAGGCGCAGTCGTCCAGGTTCATCACCAGGCTGTCCTCGGCGATGCCGGCCCAGATCTGCTCGGGCGTGCGGTCGCTCAGGCCGGATTTCCAGGCCAGGTAGGCGAGCGAGGACTTGGTGCCGGCGCCGTCAGCGTGCATCACCAGGCAGTGCTCGGGGTCGCCGGTCAGCTCGTCGGGGACGATCTTGCAGAAGGCGCCTGGGAACAGCCCGCCGTCCTGGCGGGCGATCGCGGCGTGCACCTCGGCCTTGCCGGCGGAGACTCCGCGCGCCTGGTAGCGGGCATCGTGGCGCTGGTCGGTCATGGGCGGCATGGTGGCCGGGAAGCGCGCGGCGCAAGCCTCGGCGCGGGGGCCACGGCGTGTCCGATGTCCGGGGTCCGACGTCCGATGTCGTTGGCGTTCTTGGGTTTCGCCCGCCCCAGGCGGTGTCAGCGCCCCGGCAGCGGAGGACGTCGGACGCCGGATCTCGAACGTGCCGGTCATCGCCTGCGGTTGCGCGTCCCACGCCGCGAGACATAGTGCTGACATGGGTGCAGTCTTCAACGCGCTGCTCTACATCACGGCCTTCCTGGTCGGCGCGGGACTGCTCGCGGCCTGCAGCGAGCCGATGATCAGCGTGCAGATCCTCGATTTCCTGCGCACCCCCAATGGCAACATGGTGATGGCCGGGTTGGCGCTGGTCTTCCTGCTCTGCCCGCTGGCCGTGCTGCTGCGCTGGTGGCATGTCTTCCGCCGCGCGCGCGACATCAGCTACACCACCGAGAACGGCAAGATCTCGGTCAGCCTGATCGCCATTGAGGAGGCCCTGACGCGCGCCATCGAGGGCGAGTCCGAGGTCAAGAAGGCCACCGTGCGCGTCTTCGAGGACCGCGTGAAGCGCTCGATCGTCATCGAGGCCATCGTCACGCTCTGGGAGGTCGCCAACGTCACCGAGCGCAACCGCTTCTGCCAGCGCCTGCTGCGCCGCCGCTTCGCCGAGCTGATGCCCGAACAGACGGTGGTGCAGGTCAACCTCACCATCCACCGCCTCAACCAGCGCCGCCTCGACAACCGGCCCGCGCACAAGACCACCGCGCCGATCACCGCGGCCGCCGGCGCCCAGGCCGCCAATGCCGAGGTCGCGGACGAGCTGGTCGCGGCTGCCGACCCCACGCCCGCGCGTGGCCCGGTGCACTCGCCCTCCGGTTACGTCGCGACCAGCGACGAAGACCTCTACGTCGGCCCCACCTACCCGGTGGTGCGCGACGATGACGACGACTCGGGTTCGTCGCCGATCCCGCGCAGCACGCAGGCGGCGCCGCTCAAGGTGGGCACGGGCATGCGCAAGCGGTGAGGGGATGCGGCCGTGGAGCGGGCGGAGGATTATGGCCGGGATCCTGGCCCCACGCTCAGCCCGCACGTCAGTGGTCTCGCAAATGACGCGGATCATGCCGGCTTTCTGCCCAGAACGCCACCGGCGCGGTCAGACAACCAGCCCAGGGCGTTGCCCTGCTCATTACCCACAACTTTCGGTCGCGATCCGCTCCCACTGTCCAGAGCGCCGCAGGCGCGGCCCAATCCCAGCCCAGGGCAACGCCCTGGGTCCATGGTGAAAATGGGGTCTGAGCCCTA
>JACDGQ010000717.1 GCA_013821615.1 Planctomycetota bacterium | reverse complement strand
CAGCGCGACGGCGGGATCGGCGGCCAGTGCCGGCAGCAGGGCGGCGGCGACCGCCGCGGTGCCGACCGTGAGGTTGAGGAATGGACCGGCTGCGACCGCCTGCACGCCCAGCCCAGACGCCGCGAGCATGCCGGCGAGCTCGCCGGCCAGCACCGGCGGCGCCACGCCGCGCGCCTTGGCGAACTGGAAGCAGGGCAGGGCGAGATCCGCGTCGACGCCCTTGACCGGGGCGCCGATGAGCGCCGCCACGGCCTCCTCGGCCACGCCGAGATGGCTGGCGATGCGGGCGGCGAGCGGACGGGTCAGCAGGTCGAGCATGGGGTCTCCGGGAAGCGAGGCGCCAGCTTGGTGCCGACCTACCCATCGCAAGCGTGAGACCGCTGTTCAGCGCTTGCGGCGGCGGACCAGAGCGCCGGCGATCAGGTCGTGCGGGCCGCGCACGCCGCAGGCGACGAACATCAACGTCACCGGCAGGAAGAGCAGGAGCAGCGTCCAGCGCGCGCAGGCGCGCAGCCAGGTGAGGTGGTAGCCGGTGGCAGATTCGACGATTTCAAGGTTGAGCCGGCGGTGCCACCACGGCGAGCCGTGCAGCACCGTCGCGGCGACTCCGCCGATCGCCACCACCATGAGCGCCGCCAGCAGTGCGAGGGTGGCTCCGGCGAAGAGCAGCAGCAGCGGCCCGTGGTCGCTCTGGTCGCGCAGCTGGCCGATGAGCGCCAGGGCGCGGGTCGGGCCGCCGGGGTGCAGCAGCGAGCCGACCAGGCTGCCGAGGTCGGCCGTGCCCGCGGGATGGGGGTTGATGACCGGCAGGCCATCTTCGAGCACCGCGCCGGCATGGACCAGGGCCCAGCCATAGCCCGAGAGTAGTGGAGGCAGCCCGAGCACCGCGGCGAACAGCACGAGCTGCAGGCCGTCGAGCAGTCCGGCGAGCGCGCGTTCGCGTGGCGTCGCGCGCAGCGCGGGGTCATCGACCACGGTCTGCGCCTGCAGGGCCGCGCTCTCGCGGGCGCTGAAATCGGCGGGCAGCAAACCGGTGGTCTTGTCCTTGCGCCGCTCCGGCGCGGGCGGCGGGTCCGGCGGGTGCGCCGCCGCGGCGCCGCCGCGGCCCTTGCGGTTGGAATCGAGCGCGGAGGTCTGGTGGTCGGCCTCATCGTCGGGATCCAGGCCCGGGCCGCCGTCGCCGCTCGCGCCCACCGCACGGGCGATGCGCGGATCCAGGCGCGTGCCCTTGGTGGACGCGCCGGGCGTCGCCGCCGTGCCGCCGGCCTGGTGGTGCGCGCGCAGCGCGGCGTCATCGACCACCACCGGATCCATGGTCTCGGTCGACCCCGCGACGCGTGCGCCGCTCGCCGGGGTGGGCTCGTGCACGCGCTCCTCGATCAGGGTCGCGTCGATCGCCACGGTGAACACGCAGGGCCCGCAGACGATGACGTCGCCGCTCGCCAGCACGGTGGAGGCGGTGATGCGCTGGCTGTTGACCAGCACGCCGTTGGTGCTGCCGCAGTCCTCGACGCGCAGCTCGTGGCTGGCCAGGATGAAGCGGGCGTGGTGACGGCTCAGGCGCGGATCGGCGAGGTGCAGCCGGCAATCGTGGCCGCGACCAAGCAGGGAGATGCCTTCCGTGATCGGCAGTTCGCCGCTGGGACCGTGGAGGCGGACCTGCATGGGTCTAGTATGGGTTACGCTGCGGTGCTTGTCACGTACTCAGGGAGGGGGGAGACCCTACAGCCTCGAACCTCGGCCGCAGACGCGAGGAGCGTGGAGCGAGGGAGGTTGGGCGGGAAGGGCCGGCGCGGTGGTTGATCCCTGGCGCAGGCGGCGGCATGCTCGACCGCCATGAGTGGATCCACGCCTGAAGCTTCCCTTCCGGCGACGCTGCGCTGGCAGATCGCCGGCGTGGCGATCGCGTACAGCACGGAGGGGGATGGCGATCTGCGGCTGCCGACGGCGCGTCAGGCGTGGCTCGCCGGCCAGGGCGTCGCCCAGCGCTGCGTCCTGCCGCGCCAGGTCCATGGCTGCCGGGTGGTGGACGCGCAGGCGTCGGCGGCCGAGCTGGCGGTGGCCGATGGTGTGGTCAGCGCCGATGCCGCGCTCGCGCTCGGGGTCTACGGCGCCGACTGCCCGGCCCTGGTGCTGGTCGCGCCGGATGCGCTTGGCGTTGCACACTGCGGCTGGCGCGGCACCGCCACGGGCATCGTCGCGGCGCTGGTGACCGCGCTCGCACGCATCAGCGCCCATCCACCAGGCGCGTGGCGTGGTTTCGTCGGTCCGGGCATCAGCGGCCTCAGGTACGAAGTCGACGCGCCGGTGTTGGAGGCGCGCGCCTGGCCCGCCGCGGCGCTGCGCCCGGGCCGTCCGGGCCACGCCTTCCTGGATGTGCCGGAGGCGGTCGCCGCGGATGCACTGGCCTGCGG
>JACDGQ010000716.1 GCA_013821615.1 Planctomycetota bacterium | reverse complement strand
CTGTTGGCGGCGGCGCGCGGTGGCCCTGCGCCGCCAGCTCGACCTGGCCGTAGATGCGCGGCACCTCCCAGAACCAGCCGGTGTGCACCGCCCCCGGCGCGACCAGGTCCATCATGTGGTTCACCGGCCAACCGTGCCCGGAGTCCGGGCCCCACACCAGGTCGAGCATGCAGTCGAAGCGCTCGCCGGCCTGCGGCGCCCGCCCGCTGGCGACGATCGCCGCCCAGGGGATACGCAGTTCCTGGACGTAGCCGCTGCCGTCGGCGCGGCGCTGGAAAGCCTCGGTGACGCCACGCTCGGCGAGCGCGTCGTGGTAGACGATCGGCTTGTCGTCCCACGGGAACCAGCCGTCCAGCGCGATCGCCGCCGCGCGTCCGCCGGGCGTGTACCAGTAGCCGATCAGCTTGCTCTCGCGGTCGGTGCGCAGGTGCAGGTGCAGCGAGTCGGCGTGGAAGCACTTGCGCCGCTCGATGTCGAGCGCCGGGTCGTAGGCGTTGACCATGGGCGTGGGGTCGCACCAGTCCACGCCCACGTACAGCGCCTGAGCGTCGTACATCATCATCACCCAGGCGCTGTAGGTGCCGGCCAGGGTCGCGGTGTCGGCGCACACCGGGATGCGCGCCGAGGCGTCCCAGTCGTCGAGCCGGCCGTCGACCGCGATCGGCCCCGGCGTGGGCAGCGCCAGCAGCAGGTGATTGTCGGTGGCCGCGCCGCTGGCGACGGCGCAGGCGGCCCAGGCGAGCGCGAGGCGGAGCGTGGCCCTCATCGCGCCCTCAGTTGACGTTGGTCGCCGACAGCGCGAACACCGGCCCCGGCATGTCGAGCAGGCCGCCGCACTCGAAGGCGTCGGTGCCGGCCGGGCCACAGCCATACTTCGCGCCGCCGTTGGTGACGAAGCGCAGTTCGCCGAAGCGGTAGTTGATGATCTTCTGGCCCTTGAAATCGCCGACCGTGATCAGCGCGGTCTCGATGCCGTGGGTCTCGGCGACCTCGCAGCACACCGGATCGATGAGCCGCGCGTCGCGCAGCCGGCGCACCACCGCCGAGCCGCTGGCGCCGCTGCGGATCCACGCCAGCTCGCGGTCGCCGCGCGAGACCGCGATGATCTCGTCGCGGGTGTAGCGCTGGTAGGCGAGGCTGACCGGGTTGCGCCCGACCTGCACCGCCTCGACGGCGGCGACGTCGCCCGCCGCGAGCGGCGCCTCGGTCGCGAGGCCGCCGAGGCGGTAGATCGCGATCCGCCCGTCGCGGCAGGCGACGTAGGCGCGCGCCCGGTCCTTGAGGCCGAGCCCGGCGAGCACTGCCGTCGGCTCCGGCACGCGCTCGACCCCGACCACCTGCGGAATCTGCGCGGGCTCGGCCGCGAAGGTGAAGGGCCACTGCTTCGGCCCCGGGCCCTGGGTGCAGGTGCGCTGGTAGCTGTCGGCGCCACTGCAGTACATCGCGCGGTAGTATTGGAAAAGCGGCTGCAGGTCGATGAACGCGACCTTGTCCTCGTAGGTGGCGGCGACCACCGCGAAGCCGGCGCCGCTGACGTAGCCCTTCATCGCGCCGCGGCTGCCCTCGTTGGCGAGGTCGTAATCGCGGAAGGAGCCGATGTTGCCGCTGCGCGGATCGCTCAGGCGCTGGCCGTCATACTCCGCACCCGCGCTCACCGCCGTCGGCACCGCCATGCCGGGCAGGTCGACGCAGCCGAGCAGCTTCATGCCGGCGAGCATGGCCACGCTCGGCATGCCCGGGTGCGGCGCCTGCCACTCGTGGGCGAAGCCCGGCTTGCAGCCGGTCAGCGCCACCACCGCGAGCTGCGCCCGGTGCGGCTTGCTGGTGATGTCGACCACCGTGATCAGCGCGAACTCATTGCGCGGGGTCACACACACCGCGGTCGGCAGCAGGCCGGGGGGCAGGCGCAGCACCGGGTCGCTGCCGACGGCGGTGCAGGTGCCGGCGGTGCCGACCACGCCGTTGGCGAACACGATGACGCCGCAGTTCGACCAGGTGAGGATGCCGCGCGCGATGCCCACCGCGCCACCGGCCGCCACCTGTCCCCATTCCTTGCTGTGGGGCTCGGGGCGGAAGCCGCCCCACCACGGCGGCTCGGGGCTCTCGGTGAAGGTATTGCTGCTCATCTCAATGATGGTCACGCGGTCGATGCCCAGGCCGGCGCCCGCGTACAGCACCTGCCCCTGCGTGCTGCTGTAGTCGCCCGCCTCCTTCGTCCATGGCCCGCCGACCTCGAAGACGCGCGTGCCGGCGCCCTTCTGCCGCGGCGCCTGCCAGATCACCGGGAAAGGCTCGGCCTTGCCCTTCGCCGCCGCCGGCCCGCGGCGGTAGGACTCCGCGTCCGGCCCCAGGCGCCGATCGATGCCGGCGGGCGAGCGGTCCATGACCAGGCGCAGCGCCGCCTCGGGCGTGAGG
>JACDGQ010000715.1 GCA_013821615.1 Planctomycetota bacterium | reverse complement strand
GCGCTTCACCGTGCACGGCAGCCCGCGCGGCATCCGCGTGGTCGAGGACTATGGCCACCACCCCGCCGAGGTGCGCGCCACCATCGCCGCGGCGCGCCTTGGCGGCGGCCGCGTGCACGTCATCTTCCAGCCGCACCGCTACACCCGCACCGCCGCCTGCTTCGCCGGCTTCACCGCCGCCTTCGACCAGGTGCATGCCCTCGCCATCCTGCCGATCTACGCCGCCAGCGAGGCGCCCATCCCCGGCGTGGATGGCCGCACCCTGGCCGATGCGGTCACTGCGCGCCGCGCCGGTTTCGCCGCTGAGACCGTCACGTATGCGGCCGACGGCCAGCAGGCCATCGCCGCGATCGCCGCGCACGCGCGCGCCGGCGACACCGTGCTGGTGCTGGGCGCAGGTGACGTCGGCGAACTTGCGGGGCCGCTCCTCGATTTTTTCGCGCCGGGCCATGACCAGCATGGCCTGCACGCCGGCGACCCGTTCGACGCGCGCCAGTCTGGTGTGGGCGAGCCCGACGTGCGTGCGCCCACGCTGCGTGAGCAGGTGAGGGCATGATGCGCTTCACCCCCGGCTTCATCGCGCGCAACCCGGTCGCGACCACCGCGCTCGCGCAGTGCACCACCATGCGCATCGGCGGGCCCGCCACCCTGGTCACGCTCGCCGATCGCGCCGATCTCCCCGAGCTGCTCGCGCAGCCGCATCGCTGGCTGGGCAAGGGCGCCAACCTGCTGGTCGGCGATGACGGCGTGCCCGAGGCGGTGGTGCGTCTGGGCGGCGCCTTCGCCAGCTGCGTGCTCGGCCCGCTGCGCGCCGGCCGCGCCACCGTCCAGTGCGGCGCGGCCGTCGACCTCGCCGAGCTGATCAGCGTCTGCATCAAGGCCGGCCTGGCCGGACCAGAGGGCCTCGCCGGCGTGCCGGCCACGGTGGGCGGCGCGCTGCGCATGAATGCCGGCACCAGCACCTGCTGGACCATGGATTGGGTCACGCGCGTCGAGGTGGTGCTGCCCGGCGAGGACGCGCCGAGCTGGCTGGAGCGCGCGGCGCTGGCCGCCGCCTACCGCTCCTGCGGGCTGCCGCCCGGCACGCTCTTCCTGGGCTGCGAACTGGAACTCGCCGAGGGCGATCCCGAACGCCTGCGCGCCCAGGCGGCGACGCTGAAGAAGGCCAAGGCCACCAGCCAGCCGCTCGCCCAGCCCAGCGCCGGCTGCGTATTCAAGAATCCGGCGCCGGGCCTGCCCGCGGGCCGCCTGATCGACGAACTCGGCCTGAAGGGCGCGCGCCACGGCGGCGCCGAGGTCAGCACGGTGCACGCGAACTTCATCGTCAACCCGGGCCGTGACGCCAGCGCCGCCGACGTCGCCGCGCTGGTGCGGCTCATCCGCGGTCGCGCCTGGCGCGAGCGCGGCGTGGTGCTGGAGATGGAGATCGAGACCTGGGCCTGCCCGACGGAACTGCATCTTCATCCCGGACAGCTGAGCGAGGTGGTGGCATGATCGTCGATGTGGTCATGGGCGGCCCGGGGCACGAGGCCGGCATCAGCCGCCGTTCCGGCGCTGCGATCGCGGCGGCGCTGCGCGCGCGCGGGTTCGACGTGCTGGTCATCGACCTCGCCGGCCGCCTTGATGCAAGCCAGCTGCGGCCGGGGTCGGTGGTCTTCAACATCGTGCACGGCACCTACGGCGAGGACGGCACCCTGCAGCGCGAGCTCGAGGCCCTGGGCCGCGTCTACGTCGGCAGCGACGCCGCCGCCAGCGCGCTGTGCATGGACAAGGACGCCGCCAAGAAGCGCCTGGAGCAGGCCGGCATCCGCGTGCCGTGGGGAGTGAAGCTCGACCTCACGCGCCCCTTCTCGCCGCGTGACCTGCGCATCCCGCACCACGCCGGGCTGGTGCTGAAGCCGGCGAGCGATGGCAGCTCCGTCGGGTTGAAGATGATCGCCAATCCGGGCTTCCTGCTGCCCGCGGTCGAGGAGATCCTGCGCGAGTCCGGGCCCATCCCGTACCTGCTCGAGGAACGCCTGCCGGGCCCCGAGTACACGGTCGCGGTGCTCGACGAGGACACGGGGCCACGGGCGCTGCCGCCGTTGACCATCCGCGCGGCCTCGGGCATCTTCGATTTCGCGGCGAAGTACCAGCGCGCGGACACCCAGGAGGTGCCGGTCGCCGACCCCGCCCTGGCCAGCGAACTCGCCGCGCTCGCGCTGGCCGCGCACCGCGCCTGCGGGTGCCGCGACCTGTCGCGCACCGATCTGATGCGCTGCGCCGATGGCGGCATCGCGGTCCTCGAGATCAACACCCTGCCCGGCTTCACCGACCAGAGCCTGACGCCCAAGGCCGCCGCCGCCGCCGGCATCGGCTTCGGCGAGCTCGCCGAGCGTCTGGTGGCCCGCGCCGCCGCGCGCTCCCGCGCCAAGGAACACGCA
>JACDGQ010000714.1 GCA_013821615.1 Planctomycetota bacterium | reverse complement strand
GCGCCTGATGCTGCACTTCGCACCGGCCGGGCGCCTGCCGCGCGGCACGACCGTGATCGTCGGCGCCACGCTCACCTGGCATGGCCAACGACTCGCGCCGGAACCTGCGGCCAGCGACGGGACGGTGGCTTGGTCCCTGAACGTCGCAGGGCAAGGCGCGCCGGTCGCCGCGCGGTGGTCGGACCTGCCCGGCTTCTTCCGCATGGGCTTCCTGCACATCGTCCCCGAGGGCATCGACCACATCCTGTTCGTGCTCGGCCTGTTCCTGCTCGCGCCCGGTCTACGCCCGTTGCTGGTGCAGATCACCGCCTTCACCCTCGCCCACTCGCTGACCCTGGGCTTGGCCATGGCGGGGATCTTCGAGCTGCCAGCGCGGATCGTCGAGCCGCTGATCGCCCTGTCGATCGTCGCGGTCGCGGTCGAGAACATCTTCGTCCGCAAACTGCACCCGTGGCGCTGGGCGGTGGTCTTCCTCTTCGGCCTGGTGCACGGCCTGGGTTTCGCCGGTGCGCTGCGTGGGCTGCATCTGCCCACCGGCGGCATTCTGATGCCGCTGCTCGGCTTCAACCTCGGCGTCGAGGCTGGCCAGCTCAGCATCGTCGCCGCGGCCACCCTGCTCACCGTCGCCTGGTGGCGCCGCGCCTGGTATCCGCGCTATGTCCTCATCCCGGCGAGCGCGGTGATCGCCGCCGTCGGGCTGTTCTGGGCGGTGCAACGCGGTTTGGGCCTCGGCATCGAGGCATGAGGATTGACTGGCGACGCGACCCCGACGCGATGGGCGTCAGGGCACCCGCGCTCATGAAGTCGTGCATATTGCAATCTCGCGACGTCAATTTCCCTCCAAGCGTCCACAGCCGCGACTGATCGTCATTGATCCTCGTGCAGATGCCTCTCAGGTTGCAGACGGAAGGGCGCCACAGGGCGGTCAGCCGCTCCCTGGCACGTCGCCGCGGAGGGTATCCGTAGCCGCACCGGAAGATCTCGCGCATGAACGCTCCCGCCGCCGCCATCTCGACCTGGCTGGTCTCGAACCGCCTGCCCTACCGCCTCGACGACCTGGGCAGCACGCTCGAGCGCACCGACGGCGGCCTGGTAACCGCGCTATTGCCCGTCCACCAGGCGGGCAGCAGCTGGTGGGTCGGCCAGGGCGGCTTTCCCGCTTCGCCCGAACTGGCGAGCCGCCTCGAGACCGAGCGCGTGGTCGACGTCGCCATTCCCCCTGGCCTCGCCAAGGACCACTACAGCGGCGCGTCCAATGGCGCCATCTGGCCACTGTTCCACTACTTCCCCGAGATCGCGGTGTTCGTGCCCGCCGAGTGGACCGCCTACCGCGCGGTCAATCAGGCCTTCGCCGATGCCATCCTGGCGCGCGCGAAACCGGGCGACCGGGTGTGGATCCACGACTTCCAGCTGATGCTGCTGCCGGCGATGCTGCGCGCGCGCGAAGCGAGCCTGGTGATCGGGTACTTCCACCACATCCCCTTCCCCGCCTCCGAGGTGCTGAAGATCCATCCCGCGCGCGACGAGCTCATCAATGGGCTGCTCGGCGCCGATCTGGTCGGCTTCCACACCCTGGAGTACGCACGCCACTTCGCCGGCTCGGCCGCGCGCCTGCTCGGCATCGAGGCGGTGGCGGAAGAACTGCACGTCGAGGACCGCCTGGTGCGCGTCGGCGCCTTCCCCCTTGGCATCGACGCCCAGGGCGTGCTCGCCGCCATGGACACCGCCGAGCACGCCCTGGCCAAGGAACGCATCCTCTCCCAGCTCGGTGGGCGCCGCCTGATCCTCGGCGTCGACCGCCTCGACTACACCAAGGGCATCCTCGAGCGCCTGGCCGCCTTCGAGCGCTTCCTGCGCCTGCACCCGCAATGGCGCGACCGCGTGACCTTCGTGCAGCTGTGCGTGCCGTCGCGCATCGAGGTCGAACGCTACGAACGCCTGCGCCAGGCGGTCGAACGCGAGGTCGGGCGCATCAACGGCGAGCTCGGCACCACCGGGCATGCACCGATCAGCTACCTGTTCCAGCGCCGCGGCCTGGACGACCTCACTGCGCTCTACCGCGTCGCCGACGTGTGCCTGGTCACGCCGCTGCGCGACGGTCTCAACCTGGTGTGCAAGGAGTACGCCGCGGCGAGCGAGGACCTGGACGCGGTGCTGGTGCTCTCGGAATTCGCCGGCGCCGCCGAGGAGATGGGCGAGGCCCTGGTGGTCAACCCCTACGACACCGAGGCGGTGGCCATGGCCATCGCGCGCGCGCTGGAAATGCCCCTGGCCGAGCGCCGCCAGCGCATGGGCGCGCTGCGCCAGCGCGTGCTGGAGGCCGACAACCGCGACTGGTCACGCGGCTTCCTCCAGGCCATGGACGAGGTCGACCGCCGCAACCGCGCCAATGCCAGCCGCGACCTGGCCGGCGCCGAGCTGGAGC
>JACDGQ010000713.1 GCA_013821615.1 Planctomycetota bacterium | reverse complement strand
GCGCTACACCTACCACCAGCGTGACCTCGATGCGCTCATGCAGATCGCCCAGCGCCACGCGCGCGGCAAACTCGGCAAGGCCGATGAGGAGATCCTGCGCCAAGCGCTGCTCGCCGCGCTGACCGCGCGCGAGCCACTGCTCGAAACCATCGCCATGCTGCCGCCCGCCATGACCAGCCACGCGCGCGAGCAGCTGGTTCTCGACCTGCTCGCCTACCAGGCCGAGCCCGCCAAGCTCGCTGCGCCGCCCAGCGGCGAGCCCGGCGCCACACCTGCGCCCGCCGATGCAGCCAAGTCCGCTGCCGCACCCGCCGCCGCACCGAGCGACGGCCCGGTGCTGATCCGCCTGCCGCCGCTGACCCTCAACCGCACGGTCGAGGGCGGCGCCAAGCGCCAGCTGGTGCTCGGCCTCGCCCTGTTCTTCAAGGACCCCGCCCTGGCCAAGAGCCTCGAGGCGAAAGCCCCGCTCATCCAGGACGCGATCATCGGCTACGTGCAGAAGCTGCCCAGTACCCAGTTCGTCGAACCCGACCAGGCCCTGCTCAAGAGCGGTCTGGCCAAGGCCGTGATCGCCAAGATCCCGGAATTCCCGGGGGACGGGATCCTCATCCCGCAGCTCGACGCGACGGCGGGTGACGGTGAGCCCACCAAGTCCCCGTGATCAGCACAGCCAACGGATCGAACAGGAGACGCGGAGACGCGGAGGCCGGAGGAGGCGAAGCAGTTGGATCGCGACTCAGCCCAGTGAGCCTGGCCAGCCCGGCTTAGGCCGTCCTCCTCCGTGCTCCGCGCCTCCTGTTCTATCCCTCCCGATTCGCTCACTTCCGCGCCTTCACCGCAGCTTCTGCTGCGCCATCCCCAACCGCTCCACCACTCTGAGCGCACCGATCTGCGCCAAGGTGTCGAACAGCGGCGGGCTCTCCTTCTTGCCGGTGCTGGCGACGCGCAGCAGCATGAACAGCGTCTTGGGTTGCCACAGCTTGGCCTGGGCCTGCTGGTCCGGCGTGGCATCTGCCGCGGGCTGACTGCGCTCAGTGATCAGGGTGCGGATGAAGGCCTCCAGGCTGGGCGCGTCCCACACCGCGTTCTCGCCGGCGGCGTAGGCCTTCAGCGCCTGCTGGACCTGCTCGAGCAGCCACTTCGCCTGGGCCTTGTCCAGGCCCTTCGGCACCAGGTCGTCGGCGTGCGGACTGACGCTGTCGGCGTAGAACGGCTCCGCCTGCCACACGAAGTCGCCGCCGAAGGCCATGCGCTCCTTGAACAGCGGCAGCAGCGCGTCGAAGCGCGCGTCCACGGCGCGGTGCACCTCGGCGCGCATGCGCTCCGGCGGCAGCTCGCGGAACCACTGCCCCTGCAGGTGGCGCAGCTTGGCGAGGTCGAAGACCGGGCCGGCGACGTTGATGCGGTCGAGGTCGAAGAAGGCGATCATCTCCTCCAGGCCGAACTTCTCCTTGCCGTCGGGGTGGCTGTGGCCAAGCAGCGCGAGGAAGTTGAGCAGCGCCTCGGGCATGAAGCCCTGGGCCTTGTACCACATCAGGTTGGTCGGGTTCTTGCGCTTGGAGATCTTCGACTTGTCCGCGTTGCGCAGCAGCCCGACGTGGACGTACTCGGGCGGCGTGAAGCCGAGCTTCTCGTTCAGCCAGATGTGCTTGGGCAGCGAGTTGAGCCACTCCTCGGCGCGGATCACGTGGGTGATGGCCATCAGGTGGTCGTCGACCACGGCGGCGAGGTGGTAGGTCGGCCAACCGTCGCTCTTCAGCAGCACCTGGTCATCGATCTCCTTCCAGCCCTTGACCACCGGCTGCTTGCGCAGGCGGTCGCGGTAGACGAACTCGCCCTCCAGCGGCGCCTTCATGCGCACCACGTAGGGCTCGCCGGCGGCGGCGCGCGCCTGCGCCTCGGCCGGGGGCAGGCCGCGGTGGCGGCGGTCGTACATGATCGGCTCGTTGGCGGCGCGCTGGCGCGCTTTCATCCCGTCGAGCTCGCGCGCCGTGCAGAAGCAGTAGTACGCGTCGCCCTGCGCGACCAGCTGGTCGGCGTACTTCCGGTAGAGGCCGAGCTTCACGCGCTCGCTCTGGATGTACGGCCCGCGCGCTCCACCGACGTCGGGGCCTTCATCGTAGTTCAGGCCGAGCCACTTCATGCTCGCGTAGATCGCCTGCGCCGAAGCCTCGGTGCAGCGCGTCTGGTCGGTGTCCTCGATGCGCAGCACGAACTGCCCGCCGTGGTGCTTGGCGAAGCAGTAGTTCAGCAGCCCGATGTAGGCGGTGCCGACATGCGGGTCGCCGGTGGGGCTGGGAGCGATGCGGACGCGGACCGACATGGGGCTTCTCCGAGCCGCGTAGTCTTGGTCGCACGGCGGTGTTGCAAGACTGGGATGCGGGGGACAGGGTGCGGAGTGCGGGGTGCGGAGTGCGGGTCCTGTCC
>JACDGQ010000050.1 GCA_013821615.1 Planctomycetota bacterium | reverse complement strand
CCCCCAGGGTCATTCCGGCGACGCCCCAGCGCCAGCGCGCAGGCGCGGCGCGCACGGCCCTCAGCCCGAGCGCGACCACCAGGCTGGTGATGATTTCCGGGCGGAAGCCCCAGCCGAGCAGCGGCGTCGCCACGGCGAGCAGCCCCGCGCCGATCAGCAGGCGACCGCGGCCATCCAGGCGACCGCAGTGCCGCATGAGCGCCGTCCACGCCCACCAGCAGGCAGCGAGCGCCGCGACCTGGAAGACGCCGTTGATCAGGTAGGCCGCCGGCGCGGTCGCCGGTCCGGGCAGGCAGCGCAGCACGCCCGCGTAGGCCAGCACCGGCAGGAAGCCGTGATACACGAAGCGCGCCTGGCCGCTGGCGTCGTAGCGCATGGTCTGCGGCCAGAAATCGTTGATCAGGCCGCGGCCGTTGGCCGCATTGATCGCGGCGGGCGCGATGCCCAGCGAATCTCCTGAGGCGGGCGGGTGCTGGTGCGCAGCCAGGATCAGGATGACCACGGCCAGCGCGGCGAACACCGTCGGTGGCAGCCAGCGCAGGGCCGGCAGCGCCGACCCCGCGTCAGGGTCAGAGCCGTCGCCGGGGTCGCGCACGGGCGTCAGGGTCCGCCGCTCAGCCCGCCGCGGGCAGCACGCGGTAGCGGGCGGAATCGTCGAGATCGCGGTCGTCGACGATCACCCAGGCCTCGTTGTCGAAGATCAGATCGTAGCAGAAACCCTCAGAGCCATCGCTGCGCTCGTTGGCGACGCCGGTGATGCGTCCGATCGCGCCGGGCGGGGTGGTGCGCTCCGCGTCCTCGCAGTCGAGATCGACTTCGCCGGTGAGGGTCGCAACGCGCGTGCCGCGCGGCAGGGGGTGGGACAGGGCGCTCATGCGCGCATTGCAGGGCGCCTGCCGGGCAGCGCAAGGCGGAAGACGCGGGGCGCAGGGGGCTGCGCCTGATGCGCTGCGGATGCGGTGCCCGCCGCGACCCCGCCGCTGCGTGCTCGCGGGTCGGGCCGCCGGGGCTTCTGCAAGCGCCGAACGATGCTGCCATTGCCAAGCTGGAACCCATCCGTACAAGACCAGGAACCCGCGAGAGAAAGCGAGCACACCATGGTCAAGGAAAAGCAAACCCAGCGCGAGGGCAAGAAGGCTCCCGCCTCCTCCAAGAAGGAGAAGAAGGCCGCCAAGGCCGCGAAGCGCGCCACCAAGTAGCCGGTGCGAGCCGCACGGCCGCTCTGCGAACCCCGGTGCCCCGCACCGGGGTTCGTCGTTGATGCCGTGAGCCGTCGGCCAAGGAGGGTGGTCCTCACCCGTCGATGGCGTCCAGCCCATGCCGAGAAAAGCCACATGGCCGGAAGGCCGGATCCCGGGTAGCATCAGCCAGCACCCCCGGGGAGCCCCCATGCGTCGCATCATGTCCATGCTCGTGTTGGCGATCCTGTGCGCCCCAGCGCCGCTTCCCGCGGCGGAGGGTGCGGCGGCCGCGACCAGCGCCCCGACGCCGGCAGCGAGCGCAAAAGTCGCCTTCGGCCTCATCACCGTCGCGGCCGATGGCCACTCCCTCACCATCACCGATCCCAAGGGCGTCGCGCTGACCCTGGCCATCACCGCGAAGACCGCGGTGACCCGCGATCTCGATACCGTTCCGCTCGCCCGACTCGCGCTCGACAGGAACGTGCGCGTCACCTACACCGGCACGACCGCGGATGCGATCGACCAGCTTTCACCGGACAAGAAGAAGAAAAAGAAGACCTGAGCGGACTGCGCGGCACGGTCGTGCGCGCGCTCACCAGAACAGGTAGCCCGCCAGCAGCAGGCCGATCGCCGCGAAGGCGACGCCGGTCCATACCGGCAGGCCGTGGGAGTACGGATGGGGCAGGTCGGCGGGGCGCAGCGCCGCGGCGAAGCGGCGGAACTGCAGGGCGGAGAGCAGGCAGAGCAGCGAGCCGACCACCACCAGCAGGACGCCGATCGCGGTGCTCGCGCCCTCCTTCGCGCCCAGCGCGGGATCGTGCGCGAGGTAGCGCAGGAACAGGCCGAAGCGCGCGACCATGAAGCCCAGGCCGATGGCGGTCGCGCCGGTGCGTACCCAGGCGAGCAGCGTGCGCTCCGCGGCGAAGAAGACGCGGGGATCGTGATTCTCGTCCACTGGCGGGCCTCCGGGACGGCGCGCGCCGATGGGCCCGCCGCCAGCGCCGATGTTCAGCGTCCCCGCGCAGGGCCAAAGCCCAAAGCGCCGCCCACCCGCCTCAGAAGAACGCCAGCTTGCCGCCGACGATCAGCAGCATCACCGCCAAGACGTAGCGCAGCACGCGGTCGGGGCTGCGCGCCGACAGCAGGCTGCCGACGATGATCCCGGGGATCGAGCCGACCAGCAGTGAGGTCAGCAGTGACCAGTCGATCGAGCCGAGCAGCCAGTAGCCCGCGCCGGCGATGAGCGTCAGCGGCACGGCGTGGGCGATGTCCGAACCGACCAGGCGACCCAGCGGCATGCGCGGGTAGAGCGCCATCAGCGCCGAGACGCCGATCGCGCCGGCGCCCACCGAGGACAGCGAGACCATCACGCCGAGGGCCGCGCCGAGTGTGATCGCCAGGATCGTCACCTTGCGCGGCGACAGCGGGGCGGAGTTGGCGAAGCGGGCGAGCAGCCACGGCCGCAGCAGCAGGGTGAGCGCGGTGATGATCACCGCGATGCCCAGCGCCGTGGTCAGCACGCTGTTCACCGCGGAGTGGCTGGTGGCCGCGTGCGGATCGGCCGCCGGCCCGCGCAGCAGCCACAGGCAGAGCACGGTGATGCAGGTGGCCGGCACGCTGCCCGCCGCCAGGCGTCCGACCAGCCGCCAGTCGATGGTGCCCTTGGAGCCGTGCACCGCCGTGCCGACGATCTTGGTGATCGCGGTGAAGAGCAGGTCGGTGCCCACCGCCGTGGCCGGGTGGATGTGGAACAACAGCACCAGCACGGGCGTCATCAGCGAGCCGCCGCCGGTGCCGGTCAGCCCGACGAGCAGCCCGACGACCAGCCCGGACAGCGCATAGACCGGCTCGAATAAGGCATGTTCAGGCATAGCAGCTCACGTTCCCTCGGCACGATCGCGAGGATCCCCGCCCCCGGCGCGCACCAGCGCGATAAGGGATAAGTCCTGCAAATCGGTAGGGTTTGTAGGGATATGAAATCGGGAGTCAATGACCGGGGGTCGCGCGCTGGCGGCGTGGAAGCCCAGGAACTCTCTGGATCCTCGTCATTCGTGGTGGATCCATTGCCCGCTCGGGTCGCATCGATCAAAACAGGAGAGGAAGGATCGAACAAGAGGAACGGAGGAACGGAGGACAGCCAAGAGATGGCGATGCCGTGCTTTCCCAATTTCGCTTTGTCACTGACTCCCCGTCTTCCTCCGTTGCTCCGTTCCTCTTGTTCGATCAGGTTTCACTTTCCCCGCGATGGACGGAAAGCTTCCGCCTCGGATGACGAAGAACCAATGCTCTGCGCCTGTGGAGCGGGTCCAAGACGCGAGACGGGTCTCGCGCCGCGCCTATTTCTTCGCCGTCCCCAATTTCCTCGCCTCATCCGTCCCCGATTTCGCGGCCACGATCGCGTAGACCAGGGCCTCGCCCTTGGGCGGCGTCACGGTCAGCGTCCCCTGCAGGTCGTTCTTCTCCGCCTTGCCGTCGAAGACGATCTTGATGCCCTGGTTGTCGGACAGTTCGGCCTTCCAGGGGATGGGGTCGTCGACGGTCTTCCCGACCGTCTGCGTGTAGGGCATCTTGTTCACGCCTGCCGACTTCAGCCACGTGCTGGTGAAGGAGCGTTCCGCGAAGACCAGGCGATCCTTCTGGGTCTTGCCGTTGGCGTCGGTCAGGAGCGCCTCCCAGACCGTGCCGACCATGGTCGGTTCGACGGGGCGGTTGGGATCGAAGGGCGGGTAGATCACCGCCGCCTGCAGGGTTGCGCAGGCCATCGCAAGAAGCAGGAAAACGGTGGATAGGCACTGGGCGAGGGGCATGGCGGGTCTCCGTGCACGGGCCGGCCTGCGGGATGGTCCGCGGCCGGGCGTGGTCGTCCGCAGCGTGCCCGGGCGGGGCGCGCGGGCCAGCGATTCCTCGGGTCAGCGTCAGCCTGGAGGATGCCGCGTCACGGTTGCGCGGGGTGCGCCACGGCCAGTGCGTCCAGCCCGGTCGAACCATGCGCGAGCAGCCAGATGGCGGCGCACACCGCCACCACGGCCGCCAGGTACTTGTAGAACAGCCAGATGCGGAACATGCCGGGCGACCCGGTGTCCTGGCGCTGGGTCGACTGTGGCGCCACCGCCGGCGGCGCGAGCAGCTGGTCGGTGGCGATGGCGCTCTTCAGCGCGGCGAAGCCGAGCAGGAAGACGCCGAAGATGGTCGAGACGCTGAGAAAGCGCCAGTGGTTGACCACCGTCAGCGCGCCGAAGACCCCTGCTGCCGCCACCGCCAGCATGGCCACGTACATCACCACTGTGGTCCAGCGCAGCGGCTGGACCGGCGGTGGTGCGGCCACGCCTGCGGCTGCCATCACAGCGCCTTGGCGGCGGCGACGATGCCCGCGGTGCCGATGCCATGCTTGTCATAGAGCTCGTCGGCGGTGTACGAGCTCTGGCCGAACTCGCCGCGCACGCCGAGCAGCTTGACGGTCGGCACGGTGCCGGCCTGGACCAGCGCGCTGATCAGCATCGCGCCGGCGCCACCGATCGCCTGGTGGTCCTCGACGGTGACCAGCTTGCCGCCGGTCTTCGCCAGCGCCGCCTGGTGGCCGGCAAGGTCAGGGCGGTTGGGCGTGGCGTTGTTCAGCACCAGCGCGCCGATGCCGTCCGCTGCGAGCTTCTCCGCGGCCTTGATGGCGTGCGCGACCAGCGAGCCGTTGGCGCTGATGGTCACGCTCTTCGCCTTGCCGGCGGTGGTGTCGGCGACGACCATCGCCTTGCCCCAGGCGTAGGCGCCGCCGGCCGGCTTCAGGCTGACCGCGAAATTCTCGCGGCCGCAGAAGAACAGCACGCTGTCGGGGTGGTGGCCGGCCTTGCGCTCGTCGGCGAAGCGCTCGATGGCGAAGGCCATCGCCCACTCGGCCTCCTCGGCACTCGCCGGGCAGTACTGCTGGAGCTGCGGCACCGCACCGGTCGCGGCGAGGTAGTAGAGGCCCTGGTGGCTGGCGCCGTCGGCCGCGTCCTGGAAGCCGGTGTGGCTGTAGACCGCGATGATCGCCGACTGGCTGAGGTTGGCCATGGTCATCGGCAGCAGGCCCTTGGTGATGCCGAACTGCACAAAGGTGTCGACCACCGGGATGTAGCCGAGCTTCGAGAAGCCGGCCGCGGTCGAGATCATGTTGGCTTCGGCCACGCCGACCTCGAACGACAGCTGCGGGTACTTCTGGCGGAACGGCGCGACGCCGGTCGAGCCCTGCAGGTCGGCGCTGACCGACACCACCGGCAGGCCCTTGTCGGCCGCCGTGATCATGCCTTTGGGGAAGCCGCCCTGGATCTTGTCCTTCTTCACCGCGGGAGCGGCGGGAGCGGCGGTGGGCACGGCGGCCGCGCTCTTCGCGGCGTCCTTCGCGGCCTTGGCCGCGGCGGCGTCCTCGAGCTCCTTCAGCCAGGACTCGAACTCGGGGGCGAGCGGACGGCCGGCGTTGGCCTCGACCACGAACGCGCGCAGCTTGCCACCGGCGATGTCGCCACCGGCGAGCGGGTAGCCGTGGCCGCCGCTCGACGATTTCACGGTGCTGGCGACGCCGAAGCCCTTGACGGTCTTCGCCCACACCGCTACCGGCTGCTTGGGATTGGCTTCGGCGGCCGCGACGGCCGCCTCGACCGCCGTGTAGGCCGCCTGCAGGTCGTTGCCGTTGGCGAGCGTGATGACCTTCCAGCCGAGCGCTTCGAGGGCGTTGAAGCTGGGCTGCATCGAGAACGCGTCGGCGTCGATGCGCCCGGAGAGCTTGGTGTTGTTGTCGCTGATGATCAGCACGAAGGGCGAGGTCAGGCCCTTGCCGGCCAGGCCGGGGATGGCGCTGAGCGATTCCTTGGCCTCGCCCTCCATCATCGCGCCGTCGGAGATCACGCAGATCGCGGTGCGCGGCTTGTTGGCGAGGACGTCGGCCATGGCCAGGCCCTGCACCACCGGCAGGGTCGAGCCGAGCGGCCCGTTGGAGATCATCACGCCCTCGGGGAAGAGGTGCGACTCGCCGTGGCCGGTGAGCTTGCTTTTGATGGAGCGGAAGAGCTTGAGGTCCTGCACGGTCACGCCGGCGTAGCCGTAGTTGGCCTTGAGCGCGTAGACGCCGTTCTCGGTGTGGCCGGCGTCATTGCCGAAGTTGTAGTGCTGGTGCCAGGGGGTCTTCCTGAACATCACGCCGTGCACCGCCGACATCAGTTCGGCGAGGGCGGCCGGACCGCCCCAATGGCAGGCGGCGCCGCCGACCACCGCGTTCATGTCCATCAGCGCGACCATGACGCGCGTCGCGACCGGGTCGGCGACCTGCACGGCGGTGCCGTCCTTGGCCTTCACGGCCGCCGGGAAGCGCGGCGCGCCCGGGTTGCCGGCGAGGGGGTTGGGGAAGGTCAGACCCTGACGGTGGCGCTGTTCGGGGGAGATTGCGGCTGCGGCGGCGAGATCGACGGCCATGGGGCTGCTTTCCTGGTCAGGAGCGGTGGTGCTGAATGGTGGTGATTTAGGGATAATACTGTCCGCAACGCGGATCCGGTGCAAGCGGAGCCTGTCCGGGGGCGTCAGACGCGCCTCGGCAGGGGCCCCATGCCCGGCTTGCGCTGGCTCCCGCCCGTGGCAATCATCGCGTTCCCCTGGGTGGATCCCTGGCGGCGCACCCCGCTGCCAGCCTCCGCCCCGCCCCGCGCCTGGAGCCGACGATGGATCTTCGCACCCTCCGCCTGCCGATCTTCATCTTCCTGGTCGCCATCGCCGGCTGCGGCGAGAGCCGCACTCAGGGCAATGGCGAGTTCGGCACCGTGGCCGGAGCCGATGGCAAGTCGGCTGCCGGCGCCGGTCCGGGGGCCGCTGGAGCCGCGTCCCCGACTGCGGGCGCGGGAGCCGCGAGCGCGGACCCCGCCGCCGTCGACAAGCCCAAAGCGATCAACACGCGCTGCCCGGTCACCGGCGAGACGCTCGGTACCGATGCCGTGACGGTCACCGTGACCACCGAGGTCATCCTGCCGCCGCGCACCTACGTGATCGCCTGCGCGAACGCCGCCGCCGCCCAGAAGGTCAGCGCCGAGCCCAACAAATACATCCCTGCCGCGCTGCACAACGTCGCCGCGCGTCACGACGCAGATCCGATCGACAATCCGCGCTGAGCGGGGGAATTCACGTCATGGCGCTGGATCCGGTCGCAAAGCGCTGCTGAAGAGCGGCCCAGTGGCCCGCGGTCCCAGGGGGGAAGACATCCCCGCGCAACGGTTCCATCACGACTCTGGCCTGACTCCCCCCTGGGACCGCGGCCCACTGGGCCGCATGCCGTCATTGAGCAGGTAATGCTCGGTTTCCCGATAAATTCTGCATTTTTTCACTGGATACTCGCGCTCGAAACGCGGCGCTGCCGTAACGCGTCTCGCGTCTCGCGTCTCGCGTCTCGCGTCTCGCGTCTCAAGGCGCCGCGGCCGGCGACTCCTCTGCCAATTCGACCACGCGCACATCGTCGAACCACGACAGCCCCGGCGGCCAGTACGCGAACAGCATGACCTTCATCTCGGTTACTTTCGGCGTGTGTTTGGTCGGTGCGAAATCATGCGCGGTCACCGTCCAGCCCTGCGGGCTCGCAGTGACCTCGGCGACCGCCTCGTACAGGCGCCGCTTCTCGACGCCGTCGGGCCGGGTCAGTTCGCCATAGCCGCGCACCCAGACCTTGGCCCCGCCCGCGCCGTGATAGGCGACCGACACGCGGTAGCTGCGGCCCTTGGTGATGGGGAAGGCCTGCGAGTACATGGACAGGCCGTAGGTCGCGGCGACCGGATCGGCGGTGGCGCTCGGAATGTTCCACGCCGTGATGCCGACCTTCTTCCACTGGTCCATCATGCCGATCTCAGAGATCGCCGTGTCGAGGCGCAGTGCCTTGCCGTGCCCTGCGCCCGCCGATGCCGGCGCGTCTTCCCAGCGCACGCCCAACCCGTCCGGCCGTTCCCAGCCGAGTGGCCGCAGCGCATCCGCGGGATCCGCCTGGTCGAGGCTGCCATTCACCACCAGGTTGGGCGCGTTCGCCGCCGGCTCCGCCGCCCCAGCCGACGCCTGCCCGAGGAGCGAGCCGACGACGAGGAGCAGGGGTGGCAGCGAACGCATATCCAAAACTACGCCAATGGTCTGCCATCGTTGTTGGAACGAGGGGGGACGCATGTGTGGATGGCTGATGGCTGTCGGGAGGCGGCAGACGGCTGTCAGCCATTAGCCATCAGCCATCAGCCATCAGCCATCAGCCATCAGCCATCAGCCTCCCATCACCTCACCGCGCCCAGAGCGAGTCAGCGTCACCGGAATGCTCAAGCCGCTGGTCGTCCGCTTCGCACTTCGCACTTCGCACTTCGCACCTCGCCCCTCGCCCCTCGCCCCTCGCCCCTCGCCCCTCGGCTCTAAGGTCTCGGATCCCCCCCGATCGCCTGCCCATTGAACGGCGTATCCCCCACCAACGCCTCTCCCGGCTTGAGCGTCCAGGCCTGCGGATGGTGTTGGAAGCCGATGCGTGGATAATAGTCGACGGCGGCCGGTGCGGCGAGCAGCACCAGCATGGCGCGCGGCCCCAGGTCCGCGCGCGTCCGGCGGATCAGCTCGCAGCCGAGCCCGCGCCGCTGGTGGCTCTCGCGCACCGCCAGGTCGGCCAGGTAGGCGACATAGCCGAAGTCGGTCAGGGTACGCGCGATGCCGACCAGCAGCGCGCCATCCCACGCGGTGATCACCAGGTTCGCGTGGCGCAGCATGCCGACCACGATGTCGCGATCGTCGAGCGGCCGGCGCGCACCCAGGCTGGTATCGCGGTAGAGGTCGATGACCTCGTCCACGTCGAGATCATTGCCGGAGCGGAAGGTGAGGGGGGGCATGGTGGGAAGAGTACCGCAGGTCAGCGGCTCGCGCATGGGGTGAGTCGGCAGCCGTCCGCGGCAACGCGCCTCCAGCGCCTCGGCCCGAAGTCGCTTGGGGTCGCCTGCCAAGCTTGACGGGTGCGGAACGGTGGTCCAATGGCGGGCGTGACTGGCATCAAACCACCTTGTTTTCGGGATCATTCCCGCTGGAGCATCCGCATGCGCACCGCCCTCACCATCCCAGTGCGGAACATCTTCCGCTCCATGACTTTGGCCCTCTGCGCCGTGCTAGCGGGCTGTGGGTCAGGGGGCGGTGGTGGTGGTGGCGCTCCGGCCGCTGGTGGCGGTGGCGGTGGCGGCGGTGGCGGCGGTGGTGCGGGTGGCAGCGTCGGCACCCCCATCGCCATGACCACGCAA
Source organism: Planctomycetota bacterium (assembly GCA_013821615.1). GTDB lineage: Bacteria > Planctomycetota > UBA11346 > UBA11346 > UBA11346 > BOG-1363. The sequence goes on along the minus strand of JACDGQ010000050.1, from coordinate 2,296 downwards.
TCGGTGACGGGGACAACGCCCGGCGCAGCGGTCGGCGATACCTATGTATTCAACATCGTTGGCTCGGCGCCGGCCATCAGCCGGATCAGCCATCCCATCATCGCGCACGAGACGGTGGCGATCGACGGTGCCGGAAACGGCACCTTCATCGACGGGGATGGCAGCACCACCACCGTCCATGTCAATCCAGGGAGCTTCGTCGTCGACAGCGCGGTGCGGAAGTTCGATTCGACAACGGGCAATCTGACCAGCACCAACACCTTCAGCGATACCCGCACCACCACCGCGTTCGTCGCCCCTCCGGGTGGCATCTATGAGCTGACGGTGGCGACGGTCACTGCTGGCACGGGCTTCACTGTCGGTGCAAAGGCCTATGCCGTGGTGAACCCGCTCGGCTTCATCTCGATCTCGAGTGATACCGACGACACGCAGCCGATCGGTCTCATCCTGGACGGCACCACGTGGAAGGCGCAGGCCAGCTTCTTCAATGGCTTCTCGACCCACACCACCGCGGCGACCTTTTCACTCGATTTCACGACCGGCACCTACCTCGAAAGGAATGGTTCGACGGTGACGAATTCAGTGACCCTGACGGTCGCGCCCAAGACCATCCCGACCACGATCACCTCGGTGAAGACGACGAATGATGATCTTCTGATTTCGCCGGGAAATACGGCCGGTCAGACGACCACTGCCTACGTCCTCCACCACTATGCGAAGAACACGACGCAGACCACCACCATCGATCCCGCTCACGCCACCATGACTATCGGCGCTGAAACGTTCTTCATTGTGTCGCTGGACATCGACCAGGTTTCTGGCGATATCTCCCTCGGCGCTGAGCGCTTCTTCGAAGATTCTTCCCTGCCTGCTGGTAACCAGCATGTCGTGGGCTTGGTCGAACTGTTCTGCACCTCGGCGGGGGTCCTCTTTGACGGTGCTGTGACCTATGGGCTTGCCTTCGATCCGACCCCGAACAACGATGGCGGAGCATCCAACAACGACACCTTCCTCGGTGGCATTCCGTTCGCGCCATGAGGACCAGAGCGAACAAGATCGCGCTCGTCGGTTTCGTCGCCACTACGACGGTCGCGGCGCTGGCACTGGCCATGCCGTCGCGGAGCTGGGTCACCGGAGGCCGGAGACCGGTCCTGCCTTCGGCGTTGGCTGCTCAGGCTGACTCAGCTCTGGCCGTGTCGGCTCTGGCGAGGTCCGACGCTTCGGCGTCACCGTTGTTCGGGGCGATGGACGCCGTCAGCCATACCAGCACGTCTGGTGCGGCCCATGATCGCACGGAATTCCCGGCGCATGCAAAGATGGTCGTGGCGGAGCCGCCTGCAGCCGCAGTCGGCTCTGCCGCTACAGTCATGACCAAGGACCGTCGCACGGGGATGGCGAATGGGCCTCCGATCATGACTCCTGGCGGGCAGATGGTCGACGGCACCCTTGAGCCGGGTGTGGCGGCAATGGTGGCGGATGGACTGTCGAGACCCTCGGGACAATCAGCGCCCGTGCCGCCCTCCGCCACCGGCGCGCTGTCAGGGCGCCGAGGGCATGGCCGGTCCCATTTTGGCAGTCTGCACATGGAGGCAACTTTCCATCCACCCTTGCCGAGAAGTCCGGGGTGATGCGGTCCGGGCTCATCGGGTGGCGTGGATGAGACGCTGGTTCTTCCTGACTGTCGGTCGTTGGTGACGGACGCAGGCCACCGTTATTCGGTCGCGGACTGATCCGGTGGGATGCGCCGCGCTCCCGCCAGCCGCCGCCACCCCACCACCAGTGCCGCGCCGAGCAGCCCGAACGCTGCCCAGATGCCCAGCCAGGCCTTGTTGTCGGGCATGACGCAAGGCAGCCCGCAGAGTGCGATGACGGCGAGCGGCAGCGCGGTCGCCCAGTCGCGTGCGCGCCAGGCGGCGGTGGCGATCGCTGAGAGCAGCGCGGGGACGGCCAGCCAGGGGAAGAGGGGGAGGGGTGATGGATTCCCGTGGGTGCGGGAGATCAGGGCGCCGAGCAGCCCGGCCAGCGCGACCCACGCGGCCAAGCGCGTGACGCGTCGCGACACCACGGTCGGCAGGCTGGCGACGCCCACCAGCACGGTCATGCCCACGATCAGCGCGACCAGCGCGGCCGGCCACAGCTGTTGCTCGGCCAGCCAGTCGTGGACGGCCGGGATCAGGGCGAGCGCCACTTCGAAGATGACCGCGGCCAACAGCGCCTGCGCCGGGCGGCGGCGCCAAGCGGCCCACAGGATCGCGATTACCGCCGCCGTCACCGCCGCTGCGGCGGGGTGCATCCC
>JACDGQ010000712.1 GCA_013821615.1 Planctomycetota bacterium | reverse complement strand
CTGCGGAGGTCGCCACGGCGGGGCCGGCGGCGTAGCGGCGCAGCAGCATGGTCTCGCCGCCGCCGATGCGTTCGATGCCGAGCTGGGTGCCGGACTGCAGGCGGCCGATCTCGGCGACCACCTCGCTGGCCTGCTGGTAGCGGTCGTCGGGTTTCTTGGCGACCAGGCGCTCGACCAGAGCGCAGACTTCGTCGGGGACGTCGGGGACCAGGTCCTGGATCGCCGGCAGCGGATCCATGACGTGGGCCTTCAGCACCTCGGTGGCGCTGGTGCCGGTGAACGGGGTCTTGCCGGTGAGCAGGTGGTACAGCGTCGCGCCCAGCGAATAGATGTCGACGCGGTGGTCGATGCGCTTGCCCAGCGCCGCCTCGGGGGCCATGTAGTGGGGGGTGCCCATGACGCGCTTGGGGCCCTCCTCCGCCTCGGCCTCGTCGAAGGTCTTGCTGATGCCGAGGTCGGCGAGCTTCACCACGTTGCCCTGGGCGAGCATGATGTTGTCGGGTTTGATGTCCTGGTGGATCAGGCGCTGGCTGTGCGCGTATTCCAGGGCCTTGGCGGTCTGGCGGATGATCTCCAGGGCCTCGGCCGGCTTGAACGGGCCGTCCTTGCGCAGCACCTGCATGCAGGTGGGGCCTTCGACGTACTCCATCGAGAAGTAGTGGATGTCGTTCTCGGTGCCGACGTCGTGGACCTGGATGATGTTGGGGTGGTTGAGCGCTCCCGCGGCGCGCGCCTCGCGGATGAACTGCTCGACGAAGCGCGGCCGCGACGAGTACTTGGGCGAGAGGATCTTGAGCGCCACGATGCGTGCCATGGAGCGCTGGTTGGCCTTGAAGACGATGCCCATGCCGCCTTCGCCGATCTTCTCCTGGACCTCGTACTTGCTGAGCAGGTCCTTGAGTTCGACGTCGCCGGTCTCCTTCACGAACAGGTATTCGACCTCGCCGACGCGGATGCGGTCGCCGAAGGCGAGCTGGCGTTCGGTGACCTTCTTGCCGTTGAGATTGGTGCCGTTGCGCGAGCCCAGGTCGACCAGGCTGTAGAGCTTGCCGTCGCGCCGGACCTGGGCATGGGCGCGGCTCGACATGTTGTCGAGGATCTGCACGTCGCAGCTGGATTGACGGCCCATCACCGTCACGTCCTTGGTGAGCACGTATTCGTGCCCAGCCGTCGGACCCGTCTGGCAGACCAGCTTCGCCATCGCCTCTCCCCTCCGGTGCGCCGTCGCACCCACGATCCCGCCCAGGTCCGGCAAAGCAAGGTCTTGGCCAAGCCAGTGATACGCCTATGGGTCCGGTGTCGCGCACGCGCCGGGCTTGGACCTTGGCCCGGGCCGGTCCGCACTCAGGATGCCCACCATGGCCCTGGCGCCCAGCTGCGACCTGTTCGTGATCGCCGGCGAGCCTTCGGGCGACGCCTATGCGGCGGAGATCGTCAAGGGGCTGCGCGCCCGCTACGGGGACCTGGTGTGCGCCGCGATGGGCGGACCCGAACTGCACGCGGCAGGCGCCGAGATCGAACAGGGCATCGACGGACTGGCGGTGATGGGCCTGGGTCCGGTGCTGGCGCGCCTGCCGATGTTCATCCGCCTGGGGCTGCGCATGGCCCAGGTCATCCGCAACCGCCGGCCCAAGGTGGTGCTGACCGTCGACTATCCCGGGTTCAATATGCGCCTGGCGCGCCGGCTCAAGGATCTGCGCCGTGCGGGCACGCGCTTCGTGCATCTGGTCGCGCCGCAAGTCTGGGCGTGGCAGCCGCGCCGCGCCAAGGCCATCGCGCACTCGGTCGACCGTCTGCTCTGCCTGTTCCCCTTCGAACCGCGGCTGTTCGCGCGCTTTGGCTGCCAGACCGACTTCGTCGGTCACCCGCTGCTCGACATGATCCCGGGTCAGCCCGACACCCGCGCGGTCGAGGCCGAGCTGGGCCTGGCGCCCGACGACCACCTGCTGCTGCTCGCGCCCGGCAGCCGCCAGCGCGAGGTGCGCCAGCTGCTCGGGTTGTTCCACCACGCCGCGGAGGCCGCCCTGCCGCGCCTGGCCGCGCAGCTGCCCAGGCCCGGTCGCATCCACGTCGCGGTGGCGCGCGTGCCTGACGTGCCGCTGCCGCTCTACCGCGACAACACCCACTTCCCGCTGGTCGAGGGCCGCTACCGCGAGCTGTGCGCGCGTGCCCGGGTCGGTCTGATCGCATCCGGCACCGCCACCCTGGAGGCCGGCATCATCGGACTTCCGCACGTCATCGCCTACCGCGCCGACCGCCTGACCGCGACCCTCGCCCGCCACCTGATCCGCACCCCGCACGTCGGCCTGCCCAACCTGCTGTGCGGCCACCGCGCCTGCCCCGAGGTGCTGCAGGACGACCTCTCGGTGCCGCGCCTGGTCGCCCACCTCGAACGCCTGTGGTCGGGCGAGCGGCGCGACACCTGCCTCGCCGACCTCACC
>JACDGQ010000711.1 GCA_013821615.1 Planctomycetota bacterium | reverse complement strand
GGCCATGCGCAGCGCGCCGTGCTCGGCCTGCAGCGTGGCGAGGGCCCCTTCAGCCTTGGTGAGCGCCCCCCGCAGGGACTCGGCGGCGCGTTCGTGGCCGGCGAGCCGCTCGACCAGGGTCGCCTGGGCGGCCGTGGCCTCGGCCTCGCCATGCTCGTGGCCGTGCTGGTAGGCGTCACGCACCTTGGCGCGCAGCACGCTCCAGGCCACGAAGGCGCCCATCGCCGCACCGGCCAGCAGCCATACCGAGGCATCGAGCTCGCTCATCAGACCCGGTTTGTGGCGGAATCAGCCCTGCGCCAGTGGTTTCCCTCCACGAACCGCGGGCCTCGCGGCGTGGCATCCATGCGTAGCAGGTCGGGTGGGATGGGCTTGGAACCGGGGGGGCGCTGCAGGCATACTCCAGCTCCCTCTTGCGGAGCCTCCCATGCGCGCCCACCACCTGCTCATTCCGTTGGTCGCCGCCCTGCTCGCCGGGTGCGGGGGGGGTGGGAATACCACGATGACCGGCGGCGGAGGCGGCGGTCTGGTCGGCGGTGGGGGCGGTGGTGGTGGCACCGGTGGTTCTGCGGGAAGCCCGATACCGATCTACATCCTGGTCGGTGGTCATAAACCAACCTCGGTGAATCCGGTGCACGCGGTGCCGCCCGGTGCGGACATCTTCCTCGATGGGCTGAATGTCGACACCAACCGGCTGCGGCCCGGAGAAATCTACATCATGGCGAAAAATGCACTCTCCGCCAATACGAATTACACGGTCGCAGTGACCGCCAGCACCTTCGGCTCCGAGAATTTTACCAGGACCTGGAGCTTCACCACCGGGGCGACGGCCAATCCGCCGACCTTCGCCGGCACGGTGATCGGCGAGCTCAATGCCCTGCGCGGGCAGGCCGGAGCAGCGGCGGTCGCATCCAGCAGCAATTTCGCGAAGGCAGGGCGGCACCACTCTGGCTACCAGTGCGAGGTGGACGACAATTTCAATACACCTCCCGGTCCTCCTGCCCATCTCTCCATCACCCATAATGAACCACTCTCCACGAAGCGGTTCTTCGTTGATAACGATTTCGCGAACCGCATCAGCGTCGCGGTCGGCAAGCCGGCTACGGCGTTTGCGGACGGAGATCCGGCTCCATGGGGCACGGGAATCACCACTGTCTACGAGGACGTCGCCTCCTCGGGTGGTGTCCCCGCGATGGATCAGCTGTGGAATACGGTCTATCACCGCATTCCCATGCTGCGCGCGGAAGTGGCCGCCATCGGCAACGGCGACCGCACCGACGCCGCGGGCGACGGACTGAACACCCCGTCGGTGATCTCCTCGACCGGCACCTTCAGCTACCAGACCATCGAATTCGCCGGGAATGGCGCGATGCAGACTCTGGTCTTCTGGCCCGCAGACGGCCAGACCGGCATTCCGATCTCATTCAACACCAACAGCGAGTCGCCCGATCCGATCAGTGCAGGCAACGGCAATGGCACTACGGACGACGATGTGGTCGGGCCGCCACTCACCGTGCTCTTTCCGACCTCGCAGGACTTCAACGCCGTCACGGTCACCTTGACGCAGAATTAGGCCGTGGCCACGCGCGCTACCCGCTTCTTCATCCTGCCCGCCATTCTCGCAGTGCTCGCCGCCGGTGCGGCGCTGTGGCTGGGGAACAGGGGGCAGGCGGCCGCGGTGGGTTTCCTGCCACGATTGCCCGAGCCCGGATTCGCAGAGGTGTCTGCGCGACCCGTCGTACCCGACCAAGGCGTATTCACCGCCGCCGAGGCGCGCGCCTTCGCCCTGCTCGGTCAACTCGATGACCACCGGATCGCACAGTTGCCGGCGCTCGATGGCGAGACGCTCGCGGCACTGCCGCGGGCACGCGATCTGCTCGGCCACCAACGCCAGCTGCCTGGAGGCGCTACGCCGACACGCGTCGGCGGGGGGACGCTGGCCATCACTCCCCCAGGGATCCCGCCGGCAGCCCCAGCGCCAGGAGTAGGCGGGTTGCCTGCTGGCGGTCAGGTAGGGGAGGTGGCCAGGGATCGTGCCGGTTTCGGCACTGCGATCCCGGGACCCACGGGAGCCTCGCCACTCGCCACCGGTCCCGTGGCGCACGATCTGGGTCCGCAGGCGACGCCGGGCAGGGTCGCGCTCACCGCGCACGGTCACGAGATCAGCGGTGAAGGCACCTGGGCGGCCATGCACTACGTTCCCGGCCGTGATCCGGAGCCGGTGATCAGCGATCACGGCCAGGGCGGCTACGCCATCGCGCTGTTCCCGGAGGATCCCGGCAGCACCCGCCTGAACGGTGGCCTGATCGTGCCCGGCCGCTTCTACCAGGTCACCGGCGACATGCGCGTCACCGGCGGCGCGCCGATCGATGTGCATGTGCGGCCGTTGTCGGCGGTGCCGATGTATGCGCCGTTGCCGTGCCTGCCGCCGGCGGCGAATGGA
>JACDGQ010000710.1 GCA_013821615.1 Planctomycetota bacterium | reverse complement strand
ACCCCGGCCATGCTGAAACCCGCCATCGACCACATCATCGCCTGCTTCGGCGCGCAGCGCACGCTGTTCGGCGGCGACTGGCCGGTGGTGCTTGGCGCCGCCACCTACCGCACCTGGGTCGAGGCCTTCCGCGCCGCCATCGCCGACCTCGCCGCCGCGGACCAGACGCGCATCTGCTCCGGCACCGCCGAGATGCTCTACCTGCACGACCTGCCCCACCGGCCGTGAGCTAACCCGCACCCGCTGGGGCGAGAGGATTGCCGCGCAGACCGGCGCGCTGGGCCATGGCCAGGACCGCGTGGCTGGCTTCGGTGACGACGCGTTCCCAGCCGGTCTCGCCGCGCGCGATGCGGTCGAGGTCGCCCTCGAGGCGGGCGGTGTAGCCGAGGTCGATGAAGTTGCCGCTGAAGTGCCGTACCAGGAAATCCGTGACCGCCAGGCCGAGCTCCGTGGCGTGCAGTTTGCGCTGCTTCTCCGCGACGTAGGCGCGTTCGATGATGGTGCGCATGATCGCCGCGTAGGTCGAGGGCCGGCCGATGCCGTCGTGTTCGAGCTTCTTAATCAGCGACGCCTGGGTGTAGCGCGAGGGCGGCTTGGTGGTGCGCGCCTGGGCGTCGAGTTCGAGCAGGTTCAAAGCGTCCCCCGGCTGCAGCATGGGCAGCTCACCGGCGAACTCGTCCTCCTCGTCGCCACCGGGCTTCGCTGGCGCGCCGGCCTTGGCCTTGCGCTTGCGCACCGCGCGCTCCTCGGTCGCATCATCGCTGGTCAGCCGGCGCCAGCCGTCGAACAGCACGACCTTGCCCTTGGCCTGGAAGACTCCCATCGGCTGCGGCGGCCGGCCCGCGACCAGCCAGGCTCCGGGCGCGCAAGCGACGTCGAGGGTGGTCAGCTGGTCGCGGCCCGGTGCCATCTGGCAGGCGATGAAGCGCTGCCAGATCAGACGGTAGAGCTTGTCGGCCGCCTCGCTGCCGGCGGCGTCGACGCCCTCTTCCGGGTGGGTCGGGCGGATCGCCTCGTGCGCCTCCTGGGCGTTGGCCGCCTTGGTGGCGTGCACCACCGCCTGCGCCGGCAGGTAGGCCTTGGGGAAGTCGCGGGCGATCAGCGCGCGCGCCGCCGCGATGGCCTCCGGCGCCAGCGCGGTGGAGTCGGTGCGGTGGTAGGTGATGCGCCCGTCTTCGAACAGGCCCTGGAGCAGCTTCATGGTCGCGTCGGGGTTCAGCCCCAGGCGCACCGACGCCGCCTGCTGCACGGTCGCGGTGGTGAAGGGCGCCGGCGGGTGGCGCTGCTGCTCGCGGCGCTCGCAGCCCTGCACGCGCCACTCCTGGCGTCGGCACCACGCCACGGTCTGGTCGGCGACCTTGGCATCGGCCAGGCGCTGCGCGAGCGGCTCGCCCTTCCACGCCACCAAGCGCGCCTGGAATGGCGGCGGCGTGCCGGGGCGCTCGAGGCGCGCGGCGAGGATGAAATAATCGACCGCGTTGAACTTCTGGATCTCGCGCTCGCGCTCTGCGACCAGGCGCAGCGCCACCGACTGCACGCGCCCGGCGCTGCGCGCGTCCTTGCCCAGGCGGCGCAGGGTCGGGCTGACCAGCCAACCGACCACGCGGTCGAGCACGCGTCGCGCCTGCTGCGCGTCGACCAGGTGCAGGTCGAGGTCACGCGGACTCGCCACCGCTTTCAGCACTTCGGCGCGGGTGATGGAGTGGAATACCACGCGGCGGTAGGCGCGCGTCCCGAGCAGCTGGCTGATGTGCCAGGCGATCGCCTCGCCCTCGCGGTCGGGGTCGGTGGCGAGCAGCACCTCGTCCGCGTCCGCCGCCTGGCGGGTAAGATCGGCGATGGCCTGGCGGCTGCGTTCCAGCGGCACGTAGGTGGGCAGCACGCGCCCAGCGGCGAAGCCGACTGACAGCTCGCCCGAGGCGGGCAGGTCGCGCACGTGCCCGAAGCTCGCCGCCACGCGGTAGCCGCTGCCGAGGAACTCGCGGATCTTGCGCGTCTTGTTCGGGGATTCGACGATCACCAGCTTCATCGGCGGGAGCATCGGGGCTGCCGCCGCCGGCGGAAGGGTGCGGGCCTTTGCGGCGGCGGGCCTGCGGCGCTCAGGCCGCCAAGCCCAGCCGCTCGCGCAGCCGCAGCGCCGCCGGCGTGTCCTGGCACCAGTTCCCGGGTTTGCGCGCCCCGAGGTAGTGCAGGTCGGCCCCGCTGCTCGCCAACCAGCCGTGCTGCTCGGCGGCCGCGGCGAGCTGGCTGGCCAGGGTCGGGTCGAGGTTGGGGTGGTTGGTCTCCAGGCCGTCGCAGCCCAGCGCCATGAGCTCGCGCACCGTGCCGATGGTCGTGTACATGCCCGGATGGGCGAGGATGGCCACGCCGCCGGCCGCGCGGATGACGGCGCAGGCGTCGGCGACGGCCGGATAGGGGGGCAGGGCCGCGTCGACCGCATACTCG
>JACDGQ010000709.1 GCA_013821615.1 Planctomycetota bacterium | reverse complement strand
GCGCTTCGCCGCGCTGACGGTCGCGGAGGACGGCGCGGGCGCGCTGGTGGCGCACCTCGAGTCGCCAGGGGGCGGCGGCACGCTGCGCGTCGCCGGCGTCTACAGCGATCTCGCCAGCCACGACCTCGGCCCGGCCTTCCACCAGGTGCAGTTCGACGGCAGCGTGGTGACGCGTTTCCGCACCCCACCGCTGTGGGGCGTCGGCAGCTGCGCGCCCTACGGCCACGACGGCGCCAGCCTCGACCTCGATGCGGTGATCCGCCGCCACGGCGGCGAGGCCGCGGACAGCGCGGCGCGCTACCGGTCCACGCCCCTCGCGCAGCGCCAGGAGGTGCTCGCCTTCCTCGGCGCACTGGTGCTGTACAGCCTCGACGATCTCCCCTGCCGTGCCGCAGATGGCGATGGCACCTTCGCCGCGCCGCGCTGGTTCGCCCATCCGCCCGGTGCGGGCGTGCCCGCTGCGCAAGCCTGGGGCGCCGCGCTGCACTGGCTGCGCGATGCGGACGGCGATGGCTTCCCGGACGCCTGCTACGCGCAGTGAGGTCGCGAGCACGCGGTGCCGGGAGCGGCAGGTGGGCTCGGGTCGATGCGGCCTGGAAGCGCTGGCCTGGCGGCTGGCGGCTGGCGGCAGACAGCAGACAGCAGACAGCAGACATCTGATCGATCCTTGCCGGCATCCGTTTCACGATTCACGTCGTGGGATTCGAATGTACTTGTGAATTGCAACACCCACCGCGCTGCCCGCTGTCAGCCGCCAGCCGTCGCAATCAGCCTCCAATAAAAACACCAGACCCGGGAGGTTTCGCCTCCCGGGTCCGGTGTCGTCACGAGTCGACGCCGGTTCAGCGCCGGCGGCGCCAGAGGCCGAGGCGGATCAGGGCGAACAGCCCGAGCACGAGGGCCATGACGCCCGAGCCGCGCCCGCACTTCTTCTTCTTGTCGTCGTCATGGTGCTCGCCAGGAGGCGCCGCGGCCACGGTCACGGTCACGGTGGCGACGTTGGAGTTCAGCGCACCGTCATTGGCCTTGAACGTGAACGTCACCGTGCCGGCCGGCGTCGCGGCAGGCGCCGTGTAGACATAGGCGCCGGTGCCCGCGTCCAGCACGATGGTGCCGGTGGCCGGGGCGCCGACCACCGCGTAGGTCAACGTCGCGCTGTCGATATCCGTGGCGACCAGCGTGCCATTCGCCGGCACGCCCGCGACCGCCGCCAGGGTGCCGTCAGCGGCCACCGGCGCGTCGTTCACCGGCGTGACCGTCAGGGTGAAGGTGCTGCTGGCGGTGCCGCCGTGGGCGTCGGTCACGGTCACCGTCACCAGGGCGTGGCCGTTCTGGTTGGCGGCCGGCGTCAGCGTGATGGTGCGCGCCGCGCCACTGCCGCCCACCACGATGCCGCCGGCGGGCAGCAGCGCAGGGTTGTCGGACGTTGCGGTCAGCACCAGCCCGTCGACCGGAGTCTCGGCGTCACCGACCGTCACCGCGAGCGCCCCGGTGGCGGTGTCCTCGAGGATGGTGGTGTCTGCGACCGTGCCGATGGTCGGCGCGCTGTTGGCCGCCACCGTCACCGTGACCGTGCCGGTCGCGGTGGCGAGCTTGGCCGGATCGAGCTCCAGCAGCTGGCTGTAGTCGGTGGTCAGCGGCCCGGTCGCGGTGCCGGGCAGGTTGCCGAGCGGCAGCGAGCCTGGGATGGTCTTCGCCGTCACCGTGCCGCTGCCGTTGATGCCGAAATCATCGTCGTTCGAGATGATGATGTGGCCGCCGCTGAAGACCACGCCCTCGACCTTGTCGTGGGCGTACTGGCCGCCGAGCGTGCCGACCAGGTCGAGCAGCGGCGTGGCGTCCTTGACCAGCGCGGTGATGCCGGCCCCGGTGAGGGTGGTCCGCGCCTGCGCCGAGGTCTTGCCGAACAGCGCCTCCTCAAGGGGCAGGCCGCCGAGCAGCAGGCCGTCGGCGGTGTCGCCGCCGCTGATGTCGGTCGCCCCGGCCAGGGTGAAGCGCCAGAACTTCTTGTTGGCACCGCCGCTCTCGCTGGGGAACTTGCCATCGCGCTCGTTGACCAGGAATTCGCTGTTGGATAGCGCGGTCAGCTCGCTCGAGGCCAGCTTGTTGCCGGCCGCGTTGGTGACCTCGAGCAGGTAGGCGAACTGGTGGGTCGCGCCCACCGCCTCGCCGCCGCCGGCGATCAGCCGGTAGGTCACCACGCGCAGCATCGCGACCTGCTTGGCGGTGTCAGCGGTCACCGACGGGCCGTTGAGCAGCGCCGACTGCATGATCCCGACCAGCATGCTGCCGTCGGGCGTAACGGTCAGGCCTTCCATGCCCTTGTTGATCAGCCGCTTGGCCAGCACGCTGGGCAGCTTGTGGCCGGCGCTGTTGGCGGCGAAGGGTCCAACGCGCTCGATGGTCCGGCCGGTGCCGTCGAGGTGCAGCAGCCACGGTCCGTAC
>JACDGQ010000708.1 GCA_013821615.1 Planctomycetota bacterium | reverse complement strand
CGCATGTACCAAGCGGTGAACCCGGCCGCGGTTCCCGGCAAGAAACCGGTGGTCGCGGCGGATGGACGGCTGGTCGACAGCACCAGGAGCGCCCCATGACCACATCCCCCACGACACGGCGACGGGACGTGTGGCGCTGCGTGCTGGCGATGACCGTGTTGGTCGGAACGCCGCTCGGCGCGGCCGTGGAACTCACGCAGCTGACCAATGCGCCGTGCGCCGACGACCTCGTCACCTGGCAGGTCGCGGGTGGACCGGCGGAGTGGAACGTGCTCGATGTCGAGCACCTGCCGCGCCTGGTGGTGACCTCGCCGAGCGGACGCACCTGGACGCGGCCGGCCTTCCTCGACCAGGACTTCACCGCGCCCGATGCCGCGGCCTCCACGCCGCCCGCGCCACACGGCGCGCCGATGCTGCGCATCCGCCACGCGCCGCGCGTCGCGGGCGTGCACGGCTGGAAGCTGCTTGGCCCCGACGGTGCCGAATTGGCGCAGGGCCAACTCAGCGTCGCGCCGGCGCGCACCGCCGGCGCGCACGTCGGGCCGCTGCAGATCGCCCGCGACAACCTGCGCCTGCTCGGCTTCCGCGACGGCGCGGTGTTCATCCCGATCGGCCCGAACCTGTGCTGGGCGAACGCTCCCGACCAGCTCGGCGGCTTCGCGCGCTGGTTCGCCGCGCTGCACGCCGCCGGCGCGACCCACGTGCGGCTGTGGTTCGCCGGCTGGTGCGGCGGCCTGGAAGGCGCGCAGCCCGATGCCTACCGCCTCGACCAGGCGTGGCTGATGGACCGCATCCTCGACCTTGCGCGCGGCGCCGGCATCAAGGTGACGCTGGTGCTCGACAACCACCACGACCTCAAGCACGGCACGCTGCCCTATGGCGGCGACTTCAACGCGCGGGTGAAGACCTTCTTCACGGTGCCGCCGCCTGCCCAGTACGAGCGGCGTTTGCGCTACGTGCTCGCGCGCTGGGGCAGCGACGACACCGTCGCGGCGTGGGAACTGTACAACGAGGTCGACCTCGCCCAGGGCGACCGCGACGCGGCGCTGAAGTGGGCGACCGGCGCCGCCGCGCTGCTCGCGCGCCTCGACCAGGACCACCGCCCGCGCACCATCAGCTGGAGCGCCGACGACTGGGACCAGGTCGCGGCCGTGCCCGATATCGACCTCATCCAGATCCACAGCTACGTGCTGGAGTGGAGCGACCCCATCGGCCTGCTGAAGCAGGGCCACCACGACGGCGTGGCGATGCTCTGCGACAACGCGCGACGCGCCAACGACCTCGCCAAGCCGTTCTGCTTCGCCGAGCTCGGCTACCAGGGCAGCAACGAGAAGAACCCCGGCAACGACCTCGACACTGCCGGCCTGCTCATGCGCCAGCAGCTGTGGGCCGGCTTTTTGCTCGGCGGCTACGGCGGCGGCATGGACTGGTGGTGGGACACGCACCTCGACAAGGCCAAGCTGTGGGACGTCTACCGCGGCCTGGCCACGGCGGTGGCGCGCGTCGACTGGCACGACAAGGAGCTGGCGCCGCTACAGCCCAATGCGGGATCCAGCCTGCGCATCATCGGCTGGCAGAGTCCGCGCCAGGCGCTGCTGTGGCCGCAGATCCGCTCCGACACCTGGTACCGGCACCTGGTCGAGGGCAAGCCGCGGCCGCAACTGGTGCGGGCGCTGCCGTTCCGGCTGGGTGGGTTCAAGGCGGGAACGGCGTTCCGGGTGCATGCGCTGGATCAGGTGAGCGGAGACGAGCAGGGCGTCGCGACTGCGACCAGCTCGGCGCAGGGAGAGCTGGAGATCGTGGCGCCGGCGCCGGGGAGGGACACGGTGTTGTGGGTGGAGGATGGGGCGAAGTAGGAGAGCGCGCCTCTCGCCTTTCGCTGCCCGCGACTCGAAGCTGTTCAATTCCCCGAATCCGGCAACGGCAGCTTCCCCAGCAACCGCCCCAGCATCTTGAGCGCGTACAATCCCAACCGCTCATTCACCTGCTCCCGCCCCACATCGACGTGGATGTCCACGTCGACGCCGCTGGTCGGGACCTCACCGCGTTCAGGATGCAGGCCGATGGTCGCCAGGATCGTCACCAGCTGCTCCTTGGGATAGAGCGCCTTGAGTCGGCTGTAGACCATGAAGGCGAGTTCGCGCTCGAACTGGCCCTGGCCGATGTCCATGAGCGAGGCGATGGCGATGAGGTTGCGCGCGCGCGTCAGCGGGTCGGTCGCCTGGGCGGGGGCCCAGGTGTCGATGCGCTTCTGCAGGTCGTCCCAGTCCTTGCGCCGTTCGTCGCTCTCGTTCAGCGAGGACAGGTCGTTGGCGAAGGGCGTGACGAAGCCGGTGTCCGGCGGCAGCTCGTCCCATTTGATGGCGGCGATCTCGGCGGCGGTGGGCGGCGGCGGCTCGGCGGCGGGGTCCGCGGGCGTAGCGGCCGTCGCCGCCGCAGTCGTGGCG
>JACDGQ010000707.1 GCA_013821615.1 Planctomycetota bacterium | reverse complement strand
CATCCGCACCGCATCCACTGGAAGGCCAGCGCGCGCCATCGCAGCCTGCTGGTGGCGGAGCGCCACGCGCCCGGCTGCCGCCGCCTGGCGCTGGTGGTGGACACCAACGCGGTGCTCGACGGCCGGCGCTTCGAGCGGCTGATCGCGCTCGCGGCGACGCTGGTCGACCATTTCCTGCAGCAGGGCTGGGCGCTCACCCTGCACGGCGCGTTCTGCGCATCGGCGGAGACCCCCAGCGCGGGCATGGCCGGCGACCGCGCGCGCCTGATGGAGGCGCTCGCCCTGGCCGGCGCGACCACCATCCCGGTGCAGGAGTTCATCCCGAACGGCCGCACCACCGTGGTGCTGAGCATCTCGGCCTTCACGCCCGCGGAGAGCTGGCCGCGACCGCTGGTGCTGACCCTGGCGGAATGCGAGCAGCTGGTGTGGTTGCCGCGGCGGTTGCGCGGTTAGCGGTTCACGCGGGCGGGGCGGAAGGGCCGGGATCGCCCAGTTCCTCGAATGCCGGGGCCGGAACCGTGGCCGCGGGGGGCGTGAGGTCGGCCGGCGTCGGTAGCGGCACCACCACCGCGGGCGCGACCCTGCCGGCCAACTCCGCGCGTTCGCGCGCCTGGGCCTGCTCCACGAGCGCGACCAACTCGGCGTAGACCGCCGCCGCGCGGGCGTGGCGGAAGTGCCAGCTCATGGCGGCCTTGGTGCGCTTGCCGAACACCGTCACGCGCACGTAGGGGATCAGGAACAGCGCGAGGAAGGGCAGGTTGGGCAGGAAGCCGATGAAGAACGCCGCCCACGAGACGCTGGAAGTCGACGTGAGGGAAAACAGCCAGATCAGCATTCCGATGGCGGTGCTGATGCCCGTCAGCCACAGGCCCATGCGGCTGTAGTGGTTGTGCCTGGTGATCAGCAGCACGTCGTTGAAGAACACGCGCTTGGTCTCAACGTCATAGCCTTCGAACTGGTCGATCTCGAGGCGGTCGGCGCACAAAAAGACCGACGACCGGTCGCCGAACGAGATCAGATTTCCGAGGTGGCGGCGTGGCGACGCGGTCATTGCCGGATGATTCCGCACACCATCAGGACGATGACCACCACGGTGCCCCCGCCGAACAGGGATACGATCGCGCCGATGATGAGCGCGGTGATGCAGCGGGCACGGGAAATTGCGATGCCATCCTTGCGCTGGCGCAGGCCGCGCACCGCGTTCCACATCGCCAGCGGCCCCAGGATCAGGCCAGCGATCATGAACAACAACCCGACCACCGCGTAGGCCAGGGCGATGCGGCTGTAGTCGCGATAGGTGCGCCGCGCGCTGGCCAGGACGCCCTCGCCTGCCAAGCGGTCGAAGCAGCCCGGGCACAGCGTCATGCCATCGCTGTCGATGCGGCACAGCTGGCACATGAAGGTGCCGCAGCGCGAGCAGGAGGCCTCGGCGACGTTCCGGGAATGCTTCGCGCACGGGGTGCCGGCGCCGCCCACGCCGACTGGCGTGATGAGCATCGGCGCCACATCGGCCACCGGCGTGAAGGCCGAAGCCTGGTAGCGCAGATTGCAGCTGCGGCAGCGCTGCGCGCCGCTCTCCTGGAGTTGCCGCGGTGCGGCCGTCCCGCAGCAGGGGCAGGCCGGCCCGTTGTAGGAGCGCCGGACGCGCGGGCGGTGGCGAGCGGTCACGGCCATCCCGGGACTAGCGCTTCCAGGTGATGACGCGGGTCTTGGCGATGCGGTCGTGGAGCGTGGTGCGCTCCTTGCTGAAGACCATCAGCGCATCGATCAGGCCGAGGATGCGCGTCGCGCCCATGAGGATGCGCGAGACCGCGCGGCCCCAGGCCTGGCTGGCGCTGATGTTGCTGCCGTCGGGGCGCACGACCTTGGTCTTCGCCACCATCTTGCCGAGGGTCTGGCCGCGCGCGGTCAGCATCAGGGCCTCGTAGGCCACGGCGCCGACGCTGGGGATGATCATGATCGCCAGGGTCGCGCCGAGCGGCATCTCGCCCGTGCGGGCACCCGACTGGGCCGCCATCATGCCGAACGGGATCGCGATGGCGAAGACCGGGATGACGAACACCAGGCCATCGATGAACGCCCCGACGAAGCGGGCGCCAGGGCCGGCGAGCTCGAGGTCCTCCTGGGTGCTGCCGGACTTGATGTCCTGGACGCGCTCGTTCTTGCAGGCGGCGCACACCGTCTGGCCCTGCAGGCTGATGACGCAGTCGGGGCAGAAGGACTTGCCGCAGCGCGCGCAGGTCGAGAGATCAGCGACGACGTCGGGATGGTTCGCGCATGGCATGGTCGGGTTTCCCAGGGGAGTTTCGGAGCGCTGTTCCTAGGAGCCCGTCGGGGATAGGGCGTCATCAATCCCCCATTCCTGGGGTCAGAAGCCGACAACATGAGGCGGATTCATCGGTAAAAACAGCATGAAATGCTTTCGCTCCTTCGATCTGCACCAGCGC
>JACDGQ010000706.1 GCA_013821615.1 Planctomycetota bacterium | reverse complement strand
CCAGGAGTTCGCGCTCGCCGCCGCGCGCTGGCTCGCTCGCAGCGGTGCGCCCGTGACGGTGCTCGCCTGTGGCACCGACGGCAACGACGGCCCGACCGACGCCGCCGGCGGTCTGGTCGATGCCGGCAGCTGGGCGCGCATCGCCGCGCGCGGGCTCGATCCCGAACGGGCGTTGCGGCGACACGACGCCTATCCCGCCTTGCAAGCTGCTGGCGATCTGGTGGTCACCGGGCCGACCAATACCAATGTCATGGATCTGGCGCTGGCGTGGCGGGCCTGACGCGACATCGCAAACGGGACGGGAATCCTGTGGGACATGCTGATCTTCAGGGGTGCTGACCTGGATTTCCGGGTTGACTGGGGGCGGTCCTAACTCACGGCGGTGTGGGGCTGGAGCCGGGGATGCGTCGCCTACCGTGGTGTGACACGCTGGCGGATGGGCGTTGCGCGCTGGGCATGAGTCGGGGTGCGCCGCGATCATAGATGCGCGACTACCCTCACTCCCGCGCACCCGCACCCGGAACCACCGATGCCCGCCAGCCGCCAGGTCTTCCTGCTCATCCTGCTCGCCTGCATCGCGCTGCTCGGTCAGTCGTGGGCGGCGGAGCCCAAGGCCAAATCGGCCGCGGGCGAGATCACCGCCATCGATACCGCAAAGCTGACCATCACCATCAAGGACGCCAAGGGCGGCGAGGTGACGGCCAAGGTGCCCGCTGGCACCTTCATCAGCATCGACAAGCAGCCGTCATCGCTCAGCGACCTCAAGGTCGGTGACAAGCTCACGTACACCGTCAAGGACGGCGACACCAGTTCGTTGGTGATCAGACGAAACGGGAAGCCCGGCAAGAAATAGGGGGGCGGCGCAACGCCATCTGATCGCCGACGGGCACTCCGAAGGTCTCCGCACCATGCGGAACGGAGGGGTCGGCCGTCTGCCTGGGCTTTTACACATCGTTGCCACCGGGGCGCTTGCCGCAGGTGCAGCGCTCCGACTGCGGCAGCGCGGTCGACGCAGTCGTATGCTGAACAGCCCGCCCACGGTGCATGGCCCGTCCGAGCCAGCGCGCTCCGTATCCGCGTTCAGCTGTTCAGGCGTCGGTCAGGTTCCCAGTCGCCAGATCACGGCAAACGGGGATCCGCCCACGAGGCAGGTCGCTGATGATCACTCGCGTGGTGAACAGGTGATGTCGTCGAGGAGGAAGACGCCAGCGAGGCCGCTGTGGTGAGGCCGCAGCAGCAACCAGCGCGTACCGGTGGGCAGGTCGACATCCACCGCCTGCTGATGCCACTCGGCATCGCGCGTCAGGGACGGCACCGGGTGCGGTTGCTGCGATGGGCGGCCCTCGGCATCGAGTGGGTCGATGTCCAGGCGGGCGGTGCTGGATGGGTCAGCGCCGACCACCAGCCCTAGCGCGCTCAGGCGGCAGGCGATGCGCACGCGCCGCCAGGCGGGGTCCACGGCGATCAGCGCGCGCGCCTCCACCGCCCCCGCTGCGGCGTCGAGCGCCAGTGCGCCGGCAACGACGTGCGCCTGCGCGCTGCTGAGGCACCAGCCAGGCGGCAGGCCGTCGCGGTCGAGCGTGGCGAAATCAGCGCGGTAGGTATCAGTCGGAACGAGTTCGTGCTGGGCGTCGGCGCTGACGCGGATGTCGTCGAAGGCGCACGCGCCGCCGCGGGCGAAGTTGGCGGCCACCAGCACCACGGTCGTGGCGTCGGCGGGGATCTCCATCTCGCTGCGCAGCGGCGTCCACGGCGCATCGCCGCGCAGGTGCGCCGGCGCGCCATAGCCGACCAGGCGCCCGTCCGCACCATGGAACTCGACCGCCAGCCGCGCATCCTGCCAGCTTTCCGCGCCCAGCACCAGTCCGGATGCGCGCATGCGCGTCGCCACCGTCAGGCGCCGCCACGCGGGATCGAGTGCGATCTGGCAGCTCACCATCACGGTGTGGCGGCTATCGCGGGCGGCGATGTCCAGGATGTTGCCACCGTCCTCGGCGACGATCGCGGCATTGGGGCCGCCCAGGCCGCGCCAGGCGTGCGTGTCCTCGGCACGTTCGAAATCCCAGGCGCCGATCTCCACGGCGGGTGCGAGCGCGCATGCGCCCAGCACCAGTGCGACCAGGCGGACGACGCGGATCACGGCCCCTCCTCCAGCACGACGACCTCGCCGATATCGACATCCGCATCGGCGATCGCCACGCCAAGGGCCTCGACCGGGCGCGTCAGCGCCACCCGGGTCGACGATCCGGCGAGGGCGACGGTTGCGGCGTCGCCGACGACATGGATGCGCCGCCAGGCGCCGGGCTCGAGCGTGAGCGGCAGCCGGGCGTCACCGACCGCGAGCGCGACCTGGGCGGCCGCGAATTGCGCCAGGAACAGGCGTGGCTCCTCTGCGCCCCGAAGGGCCGCGCGGGGTGAGGGCGGTCGCGGCCCCCGAACGACGGACTTCTCCCGAG
>JACDGQ010000705.1 GCA_013821615.1 Planctomycetota bacterium | reverse complement strand
CACTTCGCACTTCGCACTTCGCACTTCGCCCCTCGCCCCCAGCTCCCCAGAAACGACACCGCGCTGCCATCGACGGATGGCAGCGCGGCAGAGAGTCGTGGCGGCGCGAGGGCTGGCTACGGCGGCATCCAGCCGTCATCGCGGCGGCGCATGTGGTCGTCGTTCTCGGCGCTGTTCAGCTGCGCGTCGAGCGGGATCGCGGTGTTGAGGTCGACCTTCGACATCGACATGCCCTGATAGAGGACCACCGGCCGTTTGGGCGCCTTGCCCAGGGTGCCGGGCGGGAAGCGCCAACCGTGGAGCTTGAAGTAGTTCTCCTGGCTGTTGACGCTGATCCACACGCCGTTGATCGGCGACCCATCGTGGTCGTTGACCACCGTGCAGCGCACCAGCAGTGGCGGCTCGTGCTCGTTCATGTTCTTGGGATCGACCGATTTCCAGGTCGGGCTCATCGAGACGATCTGGAATGGCGCAGGATCGCCCTTGCCGCGCGGCTTGAAGCGCACCATGAAATCGAACTCGCGGCGCAGGTCGCCTTCGCTCATATCGTTCTGCTTGGCGACCAGCGCCCAATCGACGCTCTGCCAGCGCCACATCGGCAGGATCCACGGCGCGGCGAACCAGGCGAGGATCAGCAGCGGGATGATCACCACCACGGCCGCGATCTTGCTGGAGCTGGAATTGGTGCCGCCCGACATAACCCCAGGATACCCCAGGATCGTGCGCGAGGGAAGTGCGCTCTGAGGCGCTCCCTCAGCCCGCGTACCCCGCCGGATTCCCGCTCTGCCACCGCCACCCGTCCACGCACATCTCCTCCAGCCCGCGCCGCGCCGTCCAGCGCAGCAGCCGCTCCGCCAGCGCCGGATCGGCGTAGCAGGTGGCGATGTCGCCGGGCCGCCGCGGCCCGAACTCATACGGGATCGGCCTGCCCGAAGCCGCGGCGAGCGCCGCGATCATCTCCAGCACCGAATAGCCGCGGCCGGTGCCGAGATTCACCGCGACTGCGCCACCGAGGGCGTCCAGCGCCGCCAGGGCCGCGACATGCCCCTGCGCCAGGTCGACGACATGGATGAAGTCGCGCACGCCGGTGCCATCCTTCGTCGGGTAGTCGTTGCCGTGGATGGTCAGCTTGGCGCGCTTACCCACGGCGACCTGCAGCAGGTAGGGCATGAGGTTGTTGGGGATGCCCTGGGGATCCTCGCCGATCAGGCCGCTGGGGTGCGCACCGCTGGGATTGAAGTAGCGCAGCAGCGCGATGCGCCAGCTCGGATCGGCCTTGGCCAGGTCACGGCAGATGTCCTCGATCATCACCTTGGTGCGGCCGTAGGGGTTGGTCGCGCCGAGGCGCGCGTCCTCGGTGATCGGCACGCGCTCGGGATCGCCGTAGACGGTGGCCGAGGACGAGAACACCAGGCGCCGGCAGCCCGCCGCCTGCATGCACTCGAGCAGGTGCAGCGTGCCGGTGAGGTTGTTGTGGTAGTAGCGCAGCGGCTGGGTCACCGATTCGCCGACCGCCTTGAGCGCGGCGAAGTGGATGACCGCATCCACCGGCTGCGCGGCGAAGGCCGCGGCCAGCGCCGGCTTGTCGAGCAGGTCGAGGCGGTGGAAGGCCACCGGCTTGCCGGCGATGCGCTCGACCCGGCGCAGCGCCTCGACCGCGCTGTTGACCAGGTTGTCGACCACCACCACGCGGTGACCGCTGGCGAGCAGCTCGATGCAGGTGTGGGTGCCGATGTAGCCGGCGCCGCCGGTGACGAGGATGGTGGACATGGGTGGTCGGGCCTCCGTGGCGAGTCGGGCACCTGGAACCGCCTGCTGCGTCCAAGGTCGGGCCTGGGCGCCAGGCCGGCACGCATGGTGGACGCGGCGTCAAGGCAGGCAACCGTTGGCCCCACTGTCTTCCAACGTCTTGGCGATCAACGGGGTATCATCTCATGCGCCCTTCCCGTCCTGCGCCGGATGGCGGTTGAGTGGGCGGCTTCCAGGGGTTAAGGTGGCCGCGATGCGCAACGGGTACGCGAACATCGTCCAGCGAGGCCCGGGGTCGTCCCATGGCCGATGATGTCGCCACCGTGGTGCTGCGCGTGCAGGCCGGCCAGGCGCCCGCCTTCATCGAGCTGGTTCAGCGCCTGAATGCCGAGCTGCGCGTGTGGATCGCGACCTATGCGCTCGATGCGCTGATGATCGACGACGTGGCCCTGGCGGTGTGGTGCGCGGTGCGCCGCGCGCCGGCCGCCTGCCCGGCGGCGCCGATGCCATGGATCCTCGCCTTCGCCGAGCGCGAACTCGGCCAGCGCCTGACCGCGCTCGAGGGCGATCCCCTGTGCCGGGCGTTGATGCAGGCCGCCGCCGCCGAGCTGCGCGCCGCCGGTCAGCCCTCGACCACCGCCGCCCAGCACGTGCAGCGGCGCCTGGCGATGATGCCGCCCATGGCGCGCCGCCTGCTCACCCGCCAC
>JACDGQ010000704.1 GCA_013821615.1 Planctomycetota bacterium | reverse complement strand
GAGCAGCGCCGCGGCGCGCGCGCAGGCTGCCAGGCTGATCGCGGCGCGCGGGCTGGCGCCCCACTTCACCGCGGCGCGGATGGCATCCGGGGCCTCGGGCAGCTCGGGGCGGGTGGCGTTGACCAGGCGCGCGATGTAGTGGGCGACGGCCTCGGGCAGGGCGACCTTGCGCACCGCGGCGAGCAGGTCGCGGACCTCCTGCGCGGTGGTCAATGCCACCGGTTCGACGCCGCGGCCGTCGGGGCGCTCGCGCAGGATGCGCGTCAGCGTCTCGGTCGAGACGCCGGTCACGGCGCACTTCACCGCGAAGCGGTCGAGCTGGGCCTCGGGCAGCGGGTAGGTGCCGTCGAGCTCGACCGGGTTCTGGGTGGCGAGCACGAAGAACGGGTCGGGCAGGCGGTGGGTGGTGTCGAAGACCGTGACGGTGCGCTCCTGCATGGCCTGGAGCAGCGCCGACTGGGTCTTCGGGCTGGCGCGGTTGATCTCGTCGGCGAGCACCACCTGGGCGAACAGCGGTCCGGGGCGGAAGACCATCGAGCGCACGCTGCGTCCGTCGGCCTCGCGCGCACCTTCCTGCAGCATGAGCGTGCCGGTGATGTCGCTGGGCAGCAGGTCGGGGGTGAACTGGATGCGCTTGTGGTCGAGCCCGCTGAGCGCGGCCAGGGCCTTGACCAGCTCGGTCTTGCCCAGGCCGGGCAGGCCCTCGAGCAGCACGTGGCCGCCGGCGAGCATGCCCACCACCACCAGGCGCAGCAGCGCGGACTGGCCGAGGATGACCTTCTCGAGCCCGTCGAGCAGGGCCTTGGCCTGGCCCTGATGGTGCTGGAGCTGGAGTTCACTGAGAAGGACGCTCATGGACGCTCCGGAGCGCGGGGGAAATGTGCATGCCGCGCGCGCGGCGGAACCCGGAGCCGACTGTGGAAGCGCACGGTGCGGGGGCAAGGGCGACCTGGGTGGCGCGGGCGCTGCCGCGTGCAGCAGGCGCCGGCGCAGCTGCCGGAAGATCCCGGAAAGCCCCTCGCGCCCCGCCGGGGTAAGCCTAGGTTCGCGCCATGACCTCAACCATCTACCTTGCCGTCAACGCCGTCATCTACCTGGTGTTCGCGGTGTGGTGCGTCATCCAGCCCGCGCAGACCTCGGCCTTCGTCGGCCTGCAGCCGGTGGGCGGCGCCGGGCGCAGCGAGTTCTTCGCGGTCTACGGCGGTCTGGAATTCGGTCTGGCGGTGATCTTCGCACTCGCGGCGTGGCGCCCCGGCCTGCAGACCGCCGGCCTGCTGGTCGCGGCCTGCACCTACGCGGGCATCGTGCTCTTCCGCAGCGCCGCCTTCCTGACCCAGTCCGCCCCCGGCGGCAACGCCTGGTACATCTTCCCGCTCGAGGTGACCATGGCGGTGCTGGGGGTGATCCTGCTCCTGCCGCGCCTGCGCGAGCTCTGAGGCCCGCGCTCTGCCTGACGACCACCGTCAGGGCGCATCTGGAGCGAACGGGCGCATGGCGTCGCAGTCGGCCGTCAGCCGTCGGCCGCCAGCAGACAGCTGACGGCTGACAGCTGACAGCTGACAGCCTGTGGTCCAGCGGGTGAATCCCGTAATCAGGAACGTCGCTCGGAATTCCACCCGCGACCCCCGCATACAAGCCGCCAGCCGCCAGCCGCCAGCCGCCAGCCGCCAGCCGCCCGCTGGCCGCCAGGCCAGCGCTCGCAGTACATGGATCCGGTCCATCAGCCATCAGCCATCAGCCGCATCGCCGCGGTTGCCCACCCGGTCCCGGCCCGTACGACCCGTGCGACCATGCTTGGCGACCCGACCATCTACGATATCGCCAAACGCGCCGGCGTCGGCATCGCCACGGTCAGCCGCGTGCTCAACGGCAGTGAACGCGTCGCCAGCGCCACCCGCCTCTCGGTGCAGCGCGCCATGGTCGAGCTCGGCTTCCGGCCCAACCGCGCGGCGCGCCGCCTGGCGGTGCGCGGCCCCAACCGCCAGCGCGTCGCCGCGCTGATGCCGTTCTTCAGCGCCAGCTTCTACTTCTCGGTGTCGAAGCCGCTGTCGCTCGGCCTGGCCGCGGCCGACCTCGATTTCGTGCTCTACAACATCCAGGACCGCGACGACAAGAACCGCGTCCTGGACCGCCTGGTGCGCGAGCACGCCTGCGAGGGCCTGGTGCTGTGCAGCATGGGCATCACCCCGGAGCGCGTCGCCCAGCTCCAGCAGATGGGCATCCCGGTGGTGAGCGTCGAATACGCGCTGCCCGGGGTGCCCTCGGTGACCGTCGACAACGTCGCCGCCGGCACGCGCGCCGCGCGCTACCTGCAGCGTGGCGGCAGCAAAACGCTGGCGCTGATCACCGGCTCGGCCGAGACCCAGTCCTTCCTCGACCGCGAGGAGGGCTTCGTGGCGGTGGCCGGCAGCCAGGCCCCGCAGCTGCGCGCCGACGCCATCACCCCGGAGGCGGGGCGC
>JACDGQ010000703.1 GCA_013821615.1 Planctomycetota bacterium | reverse complement strand
ATCGTCGGCCTGCCCAACGTCGGCAAGAGCACCATCTTCAATGCCCTGACCCAGACGGCGGCGGCGCAGGCGGCGAACTACCCGTTCTGCACCATCGAACCGAACACCGGGATGGTGACGGTGCCCGACCCGCGCCTGTGGGTGTTGAAGGACATCGCCAAGACCGACAAGGTCATCCCCACCCAGATCGAGCTGGTCGACATCGCCGGACTGGTCAAGGGCGCCTCCAAGGGCGAGGGCAAGGGCAACGAGTTCCTCTCCGCGATCAAGGGCGTCGACGCCATCCTGCATGTGGTGCGCTGCTTCGACGAACCCAATGTCATCCACGTCGACGGCAGCGTCGACCCGGTGCGCGACATCGAGGTCATCGACCTCGAGCTGATCCTCAAGGATCTCGACACCGCCAAGAACAAGCTCGACCGCTGCACCAAGCGCAAGCAGCTCGACAAGGAGGCCGCCGCCTGCGTGCCGACCCTGCAGAAGGTGCTGGCCGGCTTCGAGGCCGGCAAGCCGGCGCGCGCGCTGGAGCTGACCCCCGAGGAGCAGGCCCACATCGCCGACTGCCACCTCATCACCGCCAAGCCCATGCTGTTCGTCTGCAACATCCTCGAAGGCGACATCCGCGCCGGCGGCAATAAGCACAGCGCTGCGGTCACCGCCCACGCCGCCACCGTCGGCTCGCGCGCCATCCTCATCTCCGGCAAGATCGAAGAGGAGCTCTGCACGCTGCCCGCCGCGGACAAGAAGTCGTTCATGGAGGACCTGGGCATGGCCGAACCGGGCGTCGACAGCCTGGTGCGCGCGGGCTACGAGCTGCTCGGCCTCGCCACCTACTTCACCGCCGGCGTGAAGGAGGTCCGCGCCTGGCAGATCGCCAAGGGCTTCAAGGCGCCGCAGGCCGCCGGGGTCATCCACACCGACTTCGAGAAGGGCTTCATCCGTGCCGAGGTCGCCACGTACGAGGACTACGTGAAGTTTGGCGGCGAGAAGGGCTGCAAGGAGGTCGGTAAGCTCCGTGCCGAGGGCAAGGACTACGTGGTCAAGGACGGCGACGTCATGCACTTCCTGTTCGCGAAGTAGCCGCGCACCACCAGGAGCCGCCATGCCGGATCCCATCCCCGCGGACCTCTCCGCCTTCGCCGGCGAGATCGACAAGCTGGCGAGTCGCGGCGGCTTCAACCCGTTCGCGCTGCTCGCCGGTCAGACCGCCTTCCACTCGGTGTTCATCGCGCCGTTCTCGCCCAGCCTGAAGGACGCCATCGCGCGTTTCCTGGCCGACGGCGGCGGCCCGCTCGCCGATGTCGGCAAGGCCTTCCAGCAGCAGGGCGCCGCCCCGGCCGAGGCGGGCACGCAGGCGCGCGCGATGTTCGCCGCGGCCCAGGGCATGCTGGTGCTGGTGCAGGTCGGCGACCACGGCCCCACGACCATCCCGCAGCTGCATTTCGGCCAGCTTGACGAGACCTTCTGCGCGCACGCCATCGCCGCCTGCGGCGAGCAGTTCCCGGCCAAGGACGCGCTGCGCGCCGCGCTCGCGGACCTGCGCGCCAAGGCCCTGGGCGGCACGCCGTGGCCGGCGCTCATCGCCGGTCCGGGTGCGGGCTCCAACCTGGTCGCGTATTGGGAGGAGCTGGGCGACGCCCTGGTGGATGGCCTCGACCAGGGCATGGGCCAGGGCGGCATCGAGCGCCTGCGCGACCTCGCGCACTGGATCGCGCGCGCGCTCGGCGACTGCCGGAAGACGCTTTCGGAGGACGCGACCCTGATCGCGGTGCGCTGCCACCTGGTCGCCGACGAGGCGGCCCAGGGCCAGGCGCTGCTCACCGGCCTGCTCAGTGCGGACGCCGACGCCGACCATCTCGCCGAGCTGGTCGTGCACCTCGCCGACGCCGCCATCCGCCAGGGCCAGGGCGCTGCGAGCGGACTGTGGCTGGCCGACTTCGTGCCGCGCTTCGAGGCGCTGTTCGGCACCTGCTACGAACTGCGCCTGGCCGCCTTCAAGCTCGCCGCCGCGGCCGGCGCCTCTGAACCAGCCATGCTCGCCGCGGCCACCACGCTGCTTGCGGCCAATCGCAAGTCGGCGCGCCAGGACCTCACCCGCGAGCCGCTGTGGCGGGTCACCATCGCCGACCCCGGCGAACTGCTCGACACCGCCGCTGCCGCCGTCCTGCTCGAGCGCAGCCCGACCTTCGTCGCCAAGCGCCTGGAGCAGGGCACCATCCCGACGGCGCGCCGGATCGAGAACGGCAACGAGGTGGTGCGCCTGCCCCGCCCCGCGCTGCTCGCGTGGAAGGCGGTCATGGACGCGCACAAGCTGTTGGACTGACGGAGGGGAGAAGGGGACGGCAAGAGGGGGGAGGGAAGAAGGAATGGCATGGAGGCCATGAAACCACGATGTGGTTTCTTTCTGCCTCCGGCTGTTCCTTCTTCCCTCCCACCCTCCTGCCTTCCCTTCTCCCCTC
>JACDGQ010000702.1 GCA_013821615.1 Planctomycetota bacterium | reverse complement strand
GAAGGTCGCCG
This sequence comes from Planctomycetota bacterium, assembly GCA_013821615.1. GTDB lineage: Bacteria > Planctomycetota > UBA11346 > UBA11346 > UBA11346 > BOG-1363. The sequence continues at coordinate 2,449 of JACDGQ010000702.1, read as the reverse complement.
CCACCATCAAGAACCACCTCTGGGGCATTCTCAATGCCGTGGTCACCGCCTCAACCAACGCCATCGGAGAGTCGCTCAACGCGCGCATCCAGAAAATCAAGGCCATGGCCTGTGGATTTCGAAACCGTGAGCGTTTCCGCCGAGCTATCCTCTTCCATCTCGGTGGACTCGACCTCATGCCGATCGGAGCGAGCTACCCGACCCACACGAAACCCTGATGCCCCTCTTCTTTCGCCCGCTCTGCGGGCTGGTGTGGTCTTTTATTCCGCGTCCCAGGGCTCACGCCCTGGGCTGGTTTCTTCCGCCCGCTCCGCGGGCTCACTTGAGCCACCTTCACGCTTCACCCTTGTGCCAAGACTCCCGCGCGATTTCCTCGCGCCTCGCGCCTCGCGCCTCGCGCCTCGCGCCTCGCGCCTCGCGCCTCGCGAACTCACCGCGAATCCAGCACCCGCCGCACCGTCACCTTGAGCAGGTTCGCCGAATACGGCTTCTGCAGGAACTCCGCGCCCTGGCCCTGGACCTGGTGGTGCATGACCGCGTCGTCGGTGTAGCCCGAGGTGTAGAGCACCTTCAGCGTGGGCTGCATGGCGTGCAGCTGCTCCGCGAGCTGGCGGCCGCCCATGCCGGGCATGACCACGTCGGTGATGAGCAGGTGCACCTGGTCGCCGAGGTTGCGGTAGTGCGCCAGCGCCTCGGCGCCGTTGGCCGCGGCCAGCACCTGGTAGCCGGCGGTGGACAGCACGTGGCGGGCCAGCTCGCGCACGTCGTCGTCGTCCTCGGCGAGCAGCAGCAGCTCGTGGCTGGGGCGGCGCGAGATGCGGTCGGTGCGCGCCTCGACCATCACCTCGCCGGGCGCCACCCGTGGCAGCAGCACGTTGAAGGTGCTGCCCTTGCCGGGCTTGCTATCGACCGAGATGGCGCCGCCGCTCTGCTTGACGATGCCGAAGATCGTCGCCAGGCCCAGGCCGGTGCCCTTGCCCTTCTCCTTGGTGGTGAAGAACGGTTCGAAGATGCGCGGCAGGGTGCGCGCGTCGATGCCCATGCCGGTGTCGCGCACCGCCAGCGAGACGAAAGGCCCGGGCTTGAGTCCACCGAGCTTGCGCACCGCCGCCGCGTCGAGGTCGACGTTGGTGGTGGTGATGACCAGCTTGCCGCCGTCCGGCATGGCGTCGCGCGCGTTGACCGCGAGGTTCATCAGCACCTGGTGCATCTGCCCGGCGTCGGCCTTGATGAAGCACGGCTCGTGGGCCGGGGCGATGACCAGCTGGATGTCCTCGCCGATCAGACGGCGCAGCAGCAGGCCCTCGTCGGACACCAGCTGGCCGAAGTTCAGGGTCTCGTGCTTGATGATCGACTGGCGGCTGAAGTCGAGCAGCTGCCGGGTCAGGGTCTCGGCGCGCTTGGCGGCGCGCAGGATCGGCTCGGCGTCCTTGCGCACCGGGTCGGCGCCGGTCTGGTCGAGGAGCAGTCCGGCGTGGCCCTTGATGACGGTGAGCAGATTGTTGAAGTCGTGCGCCACGCCGCCGGCGAGGCGGCCGATGGCCTCCATCTTCTGGTTCTGCCGCAGCTGCTCCTCGAGCGACTTGCGCTCGGTGATGTCGAAGAACGACGCGACCACGCCGTTGATGCCGCCGGCCGGCGAAAGCAGGGGGTGGGCGTTGCTCGACAGCCAGATGCGCCCGCCATCGGGGCGGGTCATGCCGATCACTACGCCCGGCTGCGGCTGGCCGGTGCGCAGCGCGATCAGCGCGGGGTGCTCGTCAGGGAGGAACGGCGAGCCGTCCTCGCGCACCTGCTGCCAGCGCGGGTCGGGCATGGCGCACCCGAGCAGGTCCTGGCGGTCGCTGCCGAGGATGCGTTCGGCGCTGGCGTTGGCGACGCGCACGATGCCGTCCTGGTCGAGCACCACGATGCCCTCTTCGAGGGCGGCGATGATCGCGCGCGAGCGCTCCTCGTTGTCGTGCAGGGCGTGCTCGGCGCGCTTGCGCTCGCTGATGTCGGTGATGGTGCCGACGTAGCCGAGCAGCCGGCCCGAGGGGTCGAGCTCGGGCGCGGCCTGGCCGAGCACCCAGATGGCGCGCCCGTCCTCGCGGCGGAAGCGGTACTCGGCCGTGAACGGGCCGCGCGCATTGACCGCGGTCTGCCACAGCGCGGCGACGTGGGTGCGGTCGTGCGGATCGATCGCCGCCATCCAGCCGGTGCCGCGGGCGCGCTCCAGGTCGAGGCCGGTGAATTCCGACCAGCGCTGGTTGACGTACTCGCACTGGCCGCGCGGATCGGTGCGGAAGATGCCGACCGGCACGACGCGCGTGAGCTGCTCGTAGCGGTGCTGGCTGGTGCGCAGCGAGTCCTCGGCGAGCAGGCGCTCAGCGACCGCGCGCTCGAGTTCGGCGATGGTGGCGCGCGCGGCGAGGTGGTGCATCACCTGGCGGGCGAGCGCGCGCAGCAC
>JACDGQ010000701.1 GCA_013821615.1 Planctomycetota bacterium | reverse complement strand
CAGCGGGACCACCGCGGCGCAGCCGCGGTCGCCCGGGACCGATCGCGGCGCAGCCGCGACCCGCGAAGCGGGTGAGCCGCGCAGCGGCGAATCGGGCCCGGGCGCGAGCGCCGTCAGTTGTTTTGGTAGTACGTGTTTGGAAGGAGATAGTCGTTGAACACACCCGGATCCTGATCCCCCGGCTGCGGCGTCACCCCATCCCCGAACACCGGATCGTGCGCGCAGGTGGCGAAGCGCTTGACCCGGTTCTTCAGATCGCGCCATTCCTTCGAGCCGTAAGCGATGAAGCGGTGGATGTCCGCCTCGAGCTCGGCGAGCTCCTCCTGCGAGTGCTGGTAGAAGCGCTTGAGATCCTCGAGCAGGAAGTTGCCGAGCGCGATGTTCGAGCGCCACCAGCGCTTGGTCTCCTCGTCGAGCGGGCGCACCTCGCGCTCGTAGACGTTGAAGAAGCGCTCGACCTCGAGCATCAGCTTGGGGATGTCGGCGAGCTGGGCCTCCTTGTAGCGGCGGATGTCGGCGACCAGCGCCATGCGTTCCGGCGTGGCATGGACGCGCCAGCGATTGAGGTCGGCCTTCATCTTGACGAACTCGCGTTCGCGCCACTGGGTGAAGCGCCACAGGTCATCGACCAGGCGCGGCACGGTGGCCTTCTCATAGCTCCAGAAGTTCTTGAAGTCGACGATCAGCCGCTCGCCCTCGACGGTGGCGTGCAGGCGGAAGCGCTCGATGTCCTCGGTCAGCTTCTGCCACTCGAGCTCGCTGGCGGCGAAGAAGTCGCGGCCGTCGATGATCAGCTTCTTGTACTCGCGGTCACGCCACTCCAGGAAGGTGATGACGTCGACCTGCAGGTTGGCGGATTCCCAGCGCACGTGCTCGTAGAAGCGGCGCAGGTCGTCGCCCAGCGGCGCGACCTCGCGCGCCTGGTATTCGACGAAGATGGCGATGTCCATCACCAGGTTCTTCCACTCGACGTCGGCCTTGGCGAAGAACTCGAGGATGTCGTCCTTGGCTCTGGGGAAGTTCTGGATGTTGTAGCCGTAATAACGCGCCACGTCGTTGGTCAACTTCTCGATCTGGGCCCACTCGGTGGTGATCAGATAGGCGTACTCCTCGCGCATGTACCACCACTCGCGGCGGCGCCATTCCAGGAAGCGCGCGGTGTCGAGCGGCAGGTTCTCGGCCTGGATGGCGTTGGAGCGGATGAAGCGATCGATGGCGATGACCATCTCCTGCTGCTCGCGGTTGGCGTGCGCGACGAAGCGGTGCACGTCATCGACGGTGGCGTCGCGCTCGCGGCAGCAGCCCGCCAGGGCCGCGACGACGATCATGAGCACGAACGGGACCCATCTACGCATCGGCGCAGCCTAGACCCCCCTCCGAAGGGCCACAATCCATGCACCCGGCGGGGGGGTCCCGTGTGTCATCCTCGGCCATTCCCCAGGTCCCGTGTTCAGGCGGCTTTAGAGCGCGCCTGCCGCAGGCCGCACGCGGTCCCGTTGACACCTCCCGCAGCGCACCCATGATCCGCCCCGCACAGCCGGAACTTGGGAGTCGAGTGCCGCCGAATCTGGTCAGGCCTTGACGGGAGCAGCCATAAGGCATGCACCGGCGTCCCAGGCACTCTGGCTGTGCATTTTTTTTGGAGGGTCCGGAAGTCCGGAAGTCCGGAAGTCCGGAAGTCTTGGTGGACGGGGCGGAATGGTTGCCCGAAACGCACCCAGCCAAGCCCAACGGCTGTCCTCCTCCGTCCTCCGCGTCTCCATCCCTCCTGTTCTATCCGGCTGTCGAGCGACCGAGTCGCATCTGACCATTCCCAGAGCCACGAGACTTCCGGACTTCCGGACTTGCGGACCCGGGAGGGACTTCCGGACCCGGGTCGCACCCGCCCCCGGGCTCACTCCACCACCCGCAGCACAAAGCCCTTGAGGTACTCCGTCTCCGGCACCGCCGGCAGCACCGGGTGGTCGGGGCTGGCGCCGAGCACCGCCTCGAGGCGCAGGCAGCGGCCGGCGTCGGCGGCCGCCTCGACCACCATCTCGAGGAAGGCCGGCCCGGAGACGTGGTGCGAGCAGCTGAAGGTCGCCAGCACGCCGCCCGGGCCGAGCATGCGCAGCGCGCGCAGGTGGATCTCCTTGTAGCCGCGCAGCGCGCCGGCCACCGCCACCTTGGTGCGGGTGAACGACGGCGGGTCCAGCACCACCATCTGGAAGCGCTCGCCGGCCTCGTCCGCGACGCGCAGCCAGTCGAAGGCATTGCCGAGATGGGTCTCGAAACGGTCGGCGCAGCCCGCCCACTCCGCCGCCTGCTGCGCCCCGGCGATGGCGTCCGCGGCGCTGTCGAGGGCCACCGCCCGGCCAGCGCCGGCGGCCAGCGCATGCAGACCGAACCCTCCGAGGTGGCAGAAGGCGTCGAGCACGCGGTCGCCCGGGCGCACGAAGCGCGCCACCGCGGCCCAGTTCTCCTG
>JACDGQ010000700.1 GCA_013821615.1 Planctomycetota bacterium | reverse complement strand
GTCTGGAGCACGCCTTCGCGCTGCTCGGGGACGCTGCGCGCGCCACGGTCGCCGCCGCGGGCGCCGCGCGCGCCGGCGCTACCATCGCCGGACATTTCGACAGCGCGCTCGGCTGGATTCCGGCGGTGTTCGAGGCGGGCAACCGCAGCGCCATCATCCCCGCCATCGAGGGCCTGGTCTTCCCCCTGCGCTGGGGCATGGCCGCGGCGCTCGACCGCGCCGGCGCACACGGCGCACTGCTGGATGCACTCGACCGCCACCTGCGCGCGGTGCTGCGACCCGGCGTCTGCCTGTTCCCGGACGGCGGCTGGAAGCTGTCGAGCACCTCCGAGAACAGCTGGGTGAGCAAGATCTTCCTCTGCCAGCACGTCGCCGAGCGGGTCTTCGGCATCATCCCGGATCCCGCCAGCCACGCCGCGCATGCGCGTTGGCAGCAGATCGGTTCGCGCGATTGGGCGATGAGCGACCAGTGCTTTAGCGGCGAGGGCAAGGCGAGCAAGTACTACCCGCGCTGCGTGACGGCGGAGTTGTGGCTGACCTGAAAGTCATCTCCGAGGGGACAGCCGCATAGAACAGGAGGGCGCGGAGGCGCGGAGGGACGGCCATTGGGCCTGGCTCGTCCGTCAGCGGGAAGCGATCGCCAATCCTCGCGGTACGGAAATCGCCTCTCGCGATCCTTTACCCACTGCCCTTCCCCTCCGCGCCCTCCTGTTCATCGGGCTGTCGAGCACGATCCTCCGCGCTCGCTTCTGCGGCCTCCAGGCTTGTCCTCTGCAGCCGTGTGGCAAGCCGGCCGTCGTCGGTCTGACGTGGTCCGACGGCTCAGGCGACGATCTCAGACCGGCCGCGCGCGCTCGAGGTAGTGCAGTCCGTGCACCAGGAAACTGCTCGCCGGCTGCTTCTCGGTGAGCGTCCACGCCTCGGCGCGGGTCATGAGTTCGACCTCGATCAATTCGAGCGCCTCCAGTGCGCGCGTGCCGGTCGGGGTCAGGCTGGTGGCCAGCACCACGTGCACGGCGTGCCGCAGCAGGCCGGGCAAGGCCTCGTAGCTGCCGAGCAGGCGGCAGGCGCCGGCGCGATAGCCGGTCTCCTCCTCGAGTTCGCGCACGCCAGCGGCGCACGGATCCTCACCGTGCTCGATGCCGCCGGCCGGGAACTCGTGCAGCCAGGCACGGTAGGGATGGCGGTAGATGCGCTCGACCACCAGGCGCCCGTCGTCGAGCACCGGCACCACCACCACCGCGTCCCACTTCGACTCGACGAAGGAGTAGGTGTACGCGCCGGCCGGCGTCGTCAGGTCCTCTTCGACGTGGGTGAAGAAGCGGTTGCTGCCGCGCTCGCGGCGCGCGGCGATGGGCGGGATGTGGCTCACGGGGCCGCCGGCCTGCGTGGTTCGGGCACCTGGAGTGCATGGCGGCGGCCCCGGGTCCGGAAGTCCGGAAGTCCGGAAGTCCGGCAGTCGACAGCAGAGACGATCGCCATGGTCCACAGGACGGCACCGCGATCACGCGCCCGCGTCCCGACTTCCGGACTCCCGGACTTCCGGACTTCCGGACCCGCAGTCATGGCAGCGGCAGGAACGGCGTCTGGTCGAAGCGTTCGTCGAGGTCCTCGTAGACCGCGGTGATCTCGTCGATGGGGATATAGACGCGGTAGCGGTGCGCCTCGGCGCCGAACTTGTCGATGGCGTCGGCGAGCAGGATCTCGCGGCGGCCTTCGTTGAACTCGTCCTTCTTCGTGCCCTGGTAGATTCGCCGGCTCATCTCTGCCGACCAGTGCAGGCAGCGCACCTCGCCGACGATCAGTTCCTTGCGGAACTCCATCAGCTTGAGGATGAAGCGCTCGCCGCGCCGCACGATCACCGTGGCCACGCGCTGCTGGTCGACCATCGACTCGAGGACCTTGGCCAGGCTCCCCGGATGGTCCGTGCCCGGCACGATGATCTTCTTGTCCCCGCTCATGCGCCAGCAATCGCGCGGCGCCGCCGGCCGTCGACTTCCGGACTTCCGGACTTCCGGACTTCCGGACCATGGCGCCTCATACCAGCCTCGCGCCGAGCTTCTCGCGCAGCTTCGCCCGCCACGCCGGGGTGTGATCGGAGTCGGTGACCGGCGCCAGGCACTCGACCAGGCGACCGATGGCGGCGTTGTGGTTGAGGCGCTCCTGGTTGACCGCGACGATGGTCTCGGAGGTGATGATCTCCTCGCCGACCACGCACAGCTCGGGCATGCACGCCACGGTCGAGCCGCTGCGCACGATGTAGATGCCGATGCGGCCCTGCTCGGCGCAGACCTTCTCGATGTCCTTGGGGCCGACCTCGAAGGTGATGCCGAGCGCGCGTGCGTCGAGAATGCAGGTATAGAGCTCCTCGTACTGCGGGTCGATCAGCACCGGCTGGCCGCGCAGCAACGCGAGCTTGGGATCGCTGGCATCGGTGGCCCAGCGCTGCCCGCCGCCCAGCGCCGTGG
>JACDGQ010000699.1 GCA_013821615.1 Planctomycetota bacterium | reverse complement strand
CGTCTGGCTCGGCGACCTCGCCGCCGCGCACGTCGAGGAGACCGGCGCCTTCGGCGTGGTGTGGCCGTGGCAGAAGGACCGCAACCTCGACGGCTCGCCGCTGCGCCTGGGCGGGGTGCGCTACGACCACGGCCTGACGGTGCACAGCCAGGCCTTCCTGACCTGGAAGACCGCCGGCGCCTACGAGCGCCTGCGCGCCACCGTCGGCATCGCCGATCTGGTCGCCGACCAGGGCGACTGCGCCACCAGTGTGCTCGCCGACGGCAAGACGGTGTGGAAGCGCGACAGCATCAAAGGCGGCGAGAAGCCGCAGCTCCTCGACCTCGACCTCACCGGCGTCCAGATCCTTGAGCTGCACGTCGACTACGGCGCGCGCTACGACATCGGCGATCACCTGGTGCTGGCGGATGCGTATCTGATCAAGGGACACTGAGGCACGAGTCCCGCGCGGCTACTTCTTCCCACCCGCGCCCACACCCCCACCCGCGACCTTCATCAATTCCTCCGGCGGCAGCTCGACCGCCATGATGGTGCGGTCCGGGCCGAGCAGCGCGCTGTGCGGCAGCGGCTGCGGCAGCTTCCACGCGCTCTCCCACTCCTTGCTGCTGCCGTTGGCGTTGGGATTGGCCCACATCAGATCGGGGACCGGCCCGTGGCCCTGGCCCTGGTTGAGCAGCGTCGCCGTGGCGTTGAGCGGGCTGGGATCGAAGGCCACCACCACCAGGCGCATCATCGCCGGGTTGGGCAGCGCGCCCATCGCCTGCTGGTAGCGCGCGATGCGCTGCAGGGCGTTGTCGTCGACGCGTTCGACGAACAGCACGAGCAGCCACGGCTCGCCACGGCCGAGCGGATCGTCGGGGCCGCCGCTGAGGTTGCGGCTGGCGACGCGCGGCGCGCGCTGGCCGACGGTCTCGTGCCAGGCGATGAGGTCGAGCAGGCCGTTGAACTCGGGGATCTGCGCGACCAACGGCTCGGCGAGCGCGCGCGCCTCGCGCACCTGGCCCTGGCGCAGGCGCAGCTGCACGCGCAGCGCCTTGCCGGCGTTGCGGAAGGCCGGCGACTTGAGCTGGTTGAGGTGGTCGAGCAGGTCGTCGACGCCATCGCCATCGCGGTAGGTGAAGCGCCACGAGGCCAGCCAGTAGAGCGCCTTGTTCTCGAGGTGGGTGCCGGCGACGTGGGCGACGGTGCGCTCGAGCGTGCCGCCGAAGCGCTGCTCGGCCGCGGTACGCTCCTGGGCCGGCAGCTTGCGCTGCTCCGCGACCTGCGCCTCGAGGTCGGCGAGTTCGCGCTCGGCCGCCAGCTCCTTCGTGCGGTCCGTCGGCGGCGCGTTGGGATCGGTAGCGCGGCCGCGGCTCGGGGCGGCGGTGTCGCCGCAGCCGCCCAGCATCAGCAGCGCGGCCAGGAACCCGCTCCACGCCATGGTCGTCATCCGCTGCATGCGGCGCAGTATGGGCGGCGAGACCGGAGTGGGAAGGGGGCCGCGTCTAGCGTTTCGCCGACACGTCATCCATGCCCGCCGCGACCAGCACGCGCGCGAAGCTGGGGAAGCGGTCGCAGGCGACGGTGGTGATGCCGCTGACGAAGGGCGCGCCGCCGTCGACGTGCGGGAAGCTGTAGGCGATGCGGCGCAGCGGGCGCTCGTCCTGGTCGTAGAGCACGATGGTGACCTCGGGATTGGTCGCCGCGGGCGGGCGCTGCACCACTACCTGGGCCTGCACCGTGCCGGGGGTCTGGCCGCGGTCGACGCGCAGGGTCAGCAGGTAGTCACCGCTGAGGGCGACCGGCGTGCCGGCGGTCACGGGCAGCAGCGGCTCGTGCGCGTTGTCGCTGCCCAGGTAGTCCTGCAGGTGGGTGGCGGTGATGCGCGCCAGATAGCGTTCGATGTCGTGCTGGGCACCGACCAGGCTGGTGGTCAGCTGCTGGTTCTGCTGGTGCAGCCGCTCGCGCTCGGCGGTGGCGGTGTCGAGCTCGCCGCGCAGGCGCTTGACCTCGCCCTGGGCCTGGGCGGCGTTGCCGTAGTCGAGCAGGCGCTGGTCGCGCTGCTCGGCGAGGGTGCGGTTCTCGTCCTGCAGGCGGTCGACGCCCTGGGCGAGGATCACCGCGACGCGGCTCTCCTTGGCGCCGTGGCGGGCGAGGTCGGCAGCCAGGGACTGGGCCTGTTTGAGCTGCTGGCCGAGCACCGTGCAGCGGTCGTCGACGCCCTGCAGGCGCAGCGCCTCGTTCTCGCTGGCGCGCAGATTGGCGCGCAGCTGCTCGGACTCGGCGCGGCTGAGCGCGGCCTCCTGCCGGGCGTTGGCGCCGCGATCGGCGCTCTCGTGCACCGTGCCCTGCAGACGCTTGAGCTCGGCGAGGTCGGCCTCGTGCTGGCGGGCGCTGGCGGTGCGCTCGCCCTCGAGCTGGGCGAGGCGCGCCGCGTCGGGCGGCACCGGCTTGGCCTGCAGCGCGGCGCTGGCCGCGGCGGCCACGGTG
>JACDGQ010000698.1 GCA_013821615.1 Planctomycetota bacterium | reverse complement strand
GGATGCGACCGGGCTGCGCGATCCGCGCGGCATCGCCGTGGACGGCCGCGGCCAGCTGTGGGTCACTGAAGAACACGGCGCGCCCAAGCGCATCAGCGTGTGGAACGCCAAAACCGGCGCCTTCGTCAAGGAGCTGTTCGGGCCGACCTCCTACGGCGCGCTCGGTGGCAGCATCAGCCCCAAGGATCCGCTGACCATGGCCGGCCTGGGCTGCGAGTGGAAGATCGACGGTGCGAGCGGGCGCGCGACCTGCGTCGGCGTGATCGACGACGAGGGCTTCCAGAACAGCCGCTTCGCCATCGGCGCGAATGGCCGGGAATACCTGGTCACCGCCGCCAACTGGGCATTCGACCTCGGGCCCGCTAAAGTCTACGAGCGCACCGCGCCGGGCGTCTGGAAGCTGCGCACGATGATCGTCTACCGCGACAAGGACGGCAAGGATCTCGACCTGGGCCACGCCGCCAAGGGCGAGGACGGCGCCACCACGCGCATCTGGGCCGACCGCAATGATGACGGCAAGGTCGACGCCGACGAGTTCCTGGCGCCGGTGCCGGGCCTGCTCAAGGTCAGCGGCTGGTACATGAACATCACCCCCGACCTGACCCTGTACGCGGGCAAGGACCAGTTCCGCACCAGCGGCTTCACCGCCTGTGGCGCGCCGCTGTGGGATCTCGCCAAGCCGATCGTCATGCCGGCCGGCGGCCTGGGTTCGGGCGACGGCAAGCTGGTGCTGGCGCCGGGCGAGTACGGCGTCGCGCACGGGCGCTTCCGCTGCCTGGACATCGCCACCGGCGCGCAGCGCTGGTGGTACCCCGACACCTTCGTCGGCGTGCACGGCAGCCACAACGCGCCGCCCGAGGAGGTCGGCATGATCCGCGGCTCGTACGGCCCGTGCAGCGCGGTGACGCTGCCGGCGCCGATCGGCGACGCCTGGGTGATCGCCACCAACGTCGGCGAGTGGCACATCCTCACCGCGCAGGGCTTCTACCTCGGTCGGCTGTTCGAGCCCGACCAGACCAAGGTCGCCTTCCCGGCGCAGGCGGTGCCGGGCGCGCGCCTCGACGCCGCGCCGTGCGGCATGGGCGGCGAGGACTTCGGCGGTTCGGCGACGGTGGGCGCCGACGGCAGGCTCTACCTGGCGGCCGGCAAGACCGGCTTCTGGAACGTGCGCGTCGAGCACCTCGACCAGGTCAAGCTCATCACCGGCAGCGCACCGCTGGTCATCGCCCCGGCGGACCTGGTGCTGGCGCAGGGCTTCAAGGAGCAGGCCATGCAGACGGTGGTCGGCGTGCAGCGCGTGACCGTGCGCAAGGCCACGCCGACCTTCACCGGCGATATCGCCAAGGACTTCGCCGGCGCGCAGCTGCTGAGCTACGAAAAGGGCGACAACACGCGCGTGCGCAGCGCCATCGCCTGGGACGACGCGGCGCTGCACCTCGCCTGGGAGGTGCAGGACCGCACGCCGTGGAGCAACGGCGCGCGCTCCGCTGACGCCCTCTACTGGGGCGGCGACACCGTCGACTTCCAGCTCGGCACCGACGCGGCCGCACCGGCAGGCCGCGGCGAGGCGGCGCTGGGCGACCTGCGCCTGTCGATCGGCGCGCTGGCCGGCGCCGACACCGCGGTGGTGTTCCGCAAGGTCGCCACCGAGAAGCACCCCAAGACCTTCACCTCGGGTGTGGTCAAGGACTACGCGATGGACAGCGTGGTGGTCCTGGCGGACGCGAAGATCACCGTGACCAAGCGCGGCGACGGCTACACCGTCGAGGCCACCATCCCGCTCGCCGCCCTCGGCTTCACGCCGCGCGCCGGCCTCAAGCTGCGCGGCGATGTCGGCGTCACCTTCGGTGACCAGTCCGGCACGCGCACGCGCCTGCGCTCGTACTGGTCGAGCCAGCACACCGGCATCGTCGACGACGTGGTCTACGAGCTGATGATGGAGCCGAAGTTCTGGGGTGAGGTGGAGTTCGAGTGACGAGGGGCTGACGGCTGACGGCTGACGGCGCTCGCGAAGCCGCGTTCGGCGATTGTAGCGCAGGCGAGGTGCGCACCATGGGCTTGGGCAGCCCCGACCGCGACAACCGGCGGTCGCTCAGCTGCCCGCCGCATGCCCGACCCAGAACCACCAGAACCATCCGCTTCCGTCGCCCCCCGCACCCGCAAGCAGGATGCGGTGATCCACGCCCTGCGCCGCGGCATCGCCGACGGTACCTGGGCGCCCGGATCCCGGCTGCCGACGCGCGCGGAGCTGCAGGTGCGCTTCGGCGTCGCCAGCGTGACCCTGCAGCGCGCCCTCGATCGGCTGAGCGCGGACGGCTTCATCGCGGCGCGCGGCCGCCAGGGCACCTTCGTCGTCGACCACCCCGCCGCGGCGGTGCGCTATGGCCTGGTCCTGCCGGCGCTGGTCGCCCCGGCCCAGGTGCGTTTCTGGACGGCGCTGGCGCACGAGGCCGAGGCGCTGGCGCGCGCCG
>JACDGQ010000697.1 GCA_013821615.1 Planctomycetota bacterium | reverse complement strand
CGGTATGGTTGGGTTCGTTCCGAGGGTGCGCCGGAAAGCGTGTTTCAACGAGCCTTCCGGACTTCCGGACCCCGGACTTCCGGACCGCGGCCCAGCTCCGGGGCCGCCCGTTGTTTACGCGCCCGCGTAAGTGGTCGAGGCGGCGGTCATGGTACGCTGCCAGGATGCGCCTGCCCGTCCTGCCGCCGGTCTTCCCGCTCGTCGCCGCCCTCGCCCTGGCCGCGCTCGCCGGTAGCGCGCAGGCGGCCGCCACGTCGTCGGAGATCGACTACGGTCGCGACATCCGCCCGCTGCTGTCCGAGAACTGCTTCCACTGCCACGGTCAGGACGCCAACCGCCGCAAGGGCAAGCTGCGCCTCGACACCTTCGCGGGGCAGCGCGGCAAGGACGTCATCATCCCCGGCCGACCCGACGACAGCGAACTGATCAAGCGCATCCGCAGCGCCGATCCCGACGAGCAGATGCCGCCGCCGGAATCGCATCGCACCCTCAATGATGACCAGAAGCAGCTGCTGCGGCGCTGGATCGCCGAGGGCGCGCCCTGCGACGGTCACTGGGCGTTCAGCGCCCCGCAGCGCCCCGCCGAACCGGCGGTGCGCTCCGCGGCGTGGACGCGCAATCCCATCGACCGCTTCGTGCTCGCCCGCCTCGAAGCCTCCGCCCTGGCGCCCGCGCCGGAGGCGGACCAGGAGACGCTGGTCCGCCGCCTCACCCTCGATCTCACCGGCCTGCCGCCCACGCCCGCCGAGGTCGACGACTTCCTCGCCGACAGCGCGCCGGGCGCCTATGAGCGCGTGGTCGACCGCCTGCTCGCCTCGCCGCATTACGGCGAGCGCATGGCGTTGCCGTGGCTGGACGCGGCGCGCTACGCCGACTCCAACGGTTTCCAGCAGGACGGCGACACCTTCCAGTGGGTGTGGCGCGACTGGGTGGTGAAGTCGTTCAACGACGACCTGCCCTTCGACCGCTTCGCGGTCGAGCAGCTCGCCGGCGACCTGCTGCCCGACGCCACCCGCGAGCAGCGCCTGGCCACCGGCTTCGTGCGCTGTGGCCTGCTCAACGGCGAGGGCGGCAACATCGCCGAAGAGCAGCGTTACGTGCTGCTCTTCGACCGCGTCGACACCACCGCCACTACCTTCCTGGGTCTGACCATGGCGTGCGCGCAGTGCCACGACCACAAGTACGACCCCATCACCCAGCGCGACTACTATTCGTGGCTGGCCGCCTTCAACAACGTGCCGGAGTCCGGTACCGCTGGGCACATCAGCCAGCGCCTGCGCCCGGCCGACCCGCTGCTCGACCTCGCTTCACCCGAGCAGCGCGAGCGCAAGGCCGCCGCCGAGCGCGCGGTCGGCGCCGCGAAATCCACGCTGCAAAGCGCCCAGGCCATCTGGGAGGAGCGCGCCGCCGGCGACGGCAGCGTTGCGGACGACGGCATCCTCGAGCTGCTGCGGCGCTGCGCCGATCCCGGCGACAAGCCGCGCGCGGAGAGGTTGAAGACCTATTTCGAGTCGCGCGTCGCCGACGGCCTCGACGGCAAGCCGCTGCAGGCGGTGAAGGCGCGCGAGGGCGAGGTCGAGGCGCTCAAGGACGACTACCCGATGGTGATGGTGATGTCCGACGCCAAGCCGCGCGAGTCCCATGTGCTCGACCGTGGTAACTATGAGAAGCCACTGGCTGCGGTCGAGATCGCCCCGCCCGGCTTCCTGCCGCCGCTGCCGGCGGACGCGCCGCGCAACCGCTTGGGCCTGGCGCGCTGGCTGGTCGCGGCCGAACAGCCGCTCACCGCGCGCGTCATGGTCAACCGCATCTGGCAGATGTTCTTCGGCCTGGGCCTGGTCAAGACCGCCGAGGACTTCGGCGTGCAGAGTGAACCGCCGCTGCACCGCGCCCTGCTCGACTGGCTGGCGGTCGACTTCCGCGAGGGCGGCTGGGGCATGAAGCGTCTGGCGCGACTGATCGTCACCAGTGCCACCTACCGCCAGTCCAGCCGCGTCACCGCCGACCTGCTCGAGCGCGACCCCGAGAACCGCCTGTTCGCGCGCGCCTCGCGCTTCCGCCTGCCGGCGATGCTGATCCGCGACCAGGCGCTGGCGGCGAGCGGCCTGCTGGTGCCGGCCCTCGGCGGCAACCCGGTCTACCCCTACCAGCCCGCCGACATCTGGGACGCGCTGGCGATCACCAAGGAACGCGACTTCACCTACCCGCAATCGAGCGGCCCCGACCTCTACCGGCGCAGCCTCTACACCTTCTGGCGGCGCACCGTCGCGCCCGCCAACATGTTCGACGCGTCCGCGCGCCAGACCTGCAAGGTCCGCACCGCCACCACCAGCACGCCGCTGCACGCGCTGACCACGCTCAACGACCCGACCTTCGTCGAGGCCGCGCGCCTGCTCGCGCAGCGCGTATCCGGCGAGCCGGCGGAGCGGCGCCTGCCCACCGCGTTCCGCCGCGCGCTGGCGCGCTGGCCCGACG
>JACDGQ010000696.1 GCA_013821615.1 Planctomycetota bacterium | reverse complement strand
GTGTCGCTGAGGCGGTTGAGGAACTCCGGGCGGAAGTGCGCGCGCACCTCGGTCATGACCTGCTCGCGCACGCCCTCCATCAGCTCGCCGCCCTGGGTGACGCCGTTCAGCAGGTGCTGGCTGCCCAGGTTGGAGGTCAGGATCACCACGGTGTTCTTGAAATTGACCTTGCGACCCTGGCCGTCGGTGAGGTGGCCCTCGTCGAGCACCTGCAGCAGCGCGTTCCACACCTGCGGGTGCGCCTTCTCGACCTCGTCGAACAGCACCACGGTGTAGGGCCGCCGGCGCACCGCCTCGGTGAGCTGGCCGCCTTCGTCATAGCCGACGTAGCCGGGGGGCGCGCCCATCAGGCGCGAGACGCTGTGGCTCTCCATGTACTCGGACATGTCGATGCGCACCAGATGCTTCTCGTCGTCGAAGAGTTCGCCGGCGAGCGCCTTGGCGAGCTCGGTCTTGCCCACGCCGGTAGGGCCGAGGAACAGGAACGAACCGAGCGGCTGGTTCTGGTCGCCGAGCCCGGCGCGCGAGCGCATCACGGCGTTGGCGACGGCGTCGACCGCCTCCTCCTGGCCGACCACGCGCTCGTGCAGGCGCGCCGCCAGTTTGAGCAGGCGTTCGCGCTCGCCCTGGCCGAGCTTGTGCGCCGGGATGCCGGTCCAGCGGCTCACCACCTCGGCGATGTCCTCGGGTCCCACGCTCTCGCCGAGCATGCGCCCGGGTTCGCTCGGCCGCGCCGCCTGCTCGGCGAGCTTCTTCTCGAGGTCGGGGACGACGCCATAGCGCAGCTCGGCGACCTTGCCGAGGTCGTAGCGGCGCTCGGCCTGCTCCATGTCGCGCTTGGCGTTCTCCAGTTTCTGGCGCAGGTTGCGGTGCTCCTCGACCTGCGACTTCTCGCTCTGGTGGCGGGCGGTGAGCACCGACAGCTCCTCGCGGATGCGGGCCAGTTCTTCACCGACCTTAGCGACGCGCTGCTTCGATGCGGCATCGGACTCGCGCTTGAGCGCGGTTGCCTCGACGTCGAGCTGGAGCTGGCGGCGGTTGAGCTGGTCGATCTCGGCGGGCGAGCTGTCGAGTTCGACGCGGGTGTTGGCGCAGGCCTCGTCGACCAGGTCGATGGCCTTGTCGGGCAGGAAGCGGTCGGCGATGTAGCGGGCGGAGAGCTGCGCGGCCGCGACCAGCGCGGCATCCGCGATGCGCACGCCGTGGTGGGTCTCGTAGCGCTCGCGCAGGCCGCGCAGGATCGAGATGGTGTCCTCGACGGTGGGCTCGCCCACGCGCACCGGCTGGAAACGGCGCTCGAAGGCGGCGTCCTTCTCGACGTGCTTGCGGTACTCGTCCAGGGTGGTCGCGCCGATGCAGTGCAGCTCGCCGCGCGCCAGCAGCGGCTTGAGCAGGTTGGCGGCATCCATCGCGCCGTCGCTCTTGCCGGCGCCCATCAGCTGGTGCATCTCGTCGATGAACAGGATGATGCGCCCGTCGCTGGACTTGACCTCGTCGAGCACCGCCTTGAGGCGCTCCTCGAACTCGCCGCGGAACTTCGCGCCGGCGACCAGCGCGCCGAGATCGAGCGCGATCACGGTCTTGTCCTTGAGGCCCTCGGGCACGTCGCCCTTGACGATGCGGTTGGCGAGGCCCTCGACGATGGCGGTCTTGCCCACGCCCGGCTCGCCGATCAGCACCGGGTTGTTCTTGGTGCGGCGCGAGAGCACGCGCACCACGCGGCGGATCTCGTCGTCGCGGCCGATGACCGGGTCGAGCTTGCCGGCGCGCGCGTCGGCGACCAGGTCGCGGCCGTACTTGGCGAGCGCGTCGTAGGTCTGCTCGGCGGAATCGCTGGTCACCTTGCGGCCCTTGCGCACCTCGTCGATGGCCTTGGCCAGCACGGTGCGGTTGAGCCCGTTCAGCGACAGCAGCGCGCCGACCACGCGCTCACCCGCCAGGGCGAGCAGCAGGTGCTCGATGGCGAGGTGCGAATCGCCGCGCGACTTCTGCTCCTTGGCCGCGGCCGTCAGGACCTTGCTGAGCTCGCCGGACATGCCCATCTGGGCGGGCGGCGGCTGCTGCTTCGGCAGGTCGCTCAGGCTGCGGCGCAGCGCGGTCTCGATGGTCGCCGGCTCGGCCTGGGCCTTGTCCGCAAGGCGTTTGGCCAGCCCGTCGTCATCCGCGAACAGCGCGGTGGCGAGGTGGATCGGCTCCACCTGGGCGTGCTGATGGCTGACCGCCAATTCCTGGGCGGCCACGAGGGCGGCGCGGGATTTCTCGGTGAGCGTGTTGGGGTCGAACATGGCTTCATCCTGGAACGGAGAGGACGCGTCGGAATGGGGTTTCCACCCCACCTCCTAGACGCGCTTAGCGACCGTTATGCCATCTATTCCGCGCCATATCGACCGTAAAAGGCCCGCAGGAGTCAATGCGACACCGAAATTGCCGCCCGTCCGCCGGGAGAGGCGAGCCCCAGCTCGCCTGGACCACCAGCATCGTC
>JACDGQ010000695.1 GCA_013821615.1 Planctomycetota bacterium | reverse complement strand
GCTGGCCTTCGCCCCCGCCGTCGCCAGCGCCGCAGCGGGCGGCGCCGGCTTGCCGAGGTGCAGGACGGGCGCTTCGAAAAAGCCGTTGATGGCCTGCTTGCGGCGATGGCCGTTGATGTTCATCGCGGTGGTGAAGCTGAACAGCTGGAGCTGCGGCCGGCGCGCCAGCTCGACGCGGTAGGTGGTCGCGTCCAGGCCGCGCACCGCGCGCATCTGGTTGATGCGCACCTGCGCCTTGCCAGGCAGGCTGTCGACGCACAGCGGGCAGACCAGCGCGCCATCGACGCGCACCGCCAGGCCCTCGGCGAGCTCCTCGGGCAGGATCAGTGCGCCGCAGCTGCCGCAGCTCAGGCTCGGGGCGGGCTCGGTGGCGGTCGGGGCGGTAGGAGCGGCCATGCTATCCTGGGTACCCTACCGGCGCCCCTGCGCTTGGCCAGCCGCGGGCGGACCCTCGCCCGGGCGGCGTACCGTGCGCCCGGACGCTGGTTTCGGCCGTTCGCGCTGGCAGACTGCCGTCATGGATACCGAGTCGCCCCTGGTGCTGGCGATGCCGCGGCGCGAGCTCTTCCGCGTCTCCGGGTTCACCAAGCGCGTCGATTTCGGGGTGCTGGCCTCGGTCGCCGACGAGGCCTGGTACGCCGCGCCCGACACCCTGATCGGCAACCTCGACGCCAAGGAGGTCCGCCTCGGCCTGGTGGTGGCGCGGCCTGTCAGCGGCGGCGGTGAGGAGGTCCTGGTGCATGAGGGCGGCGTGCTGTTGCACGCCACCCCGATTCCGCCCGAGGTCGGCGAGATGGGCCCGGGCCTGCGCGCGCTGCGCAAGCTCGCCCTCGCCGCCGGCGGCTTCCTGCTCGGCCTGGGCGAGGCGGCGCCGGGGCGCGTCGAACTGGTCGGTTACCTCAACGACGACGCCCTCCCGGAATGCCGCGAGTGCTTCATCCTGGTCTACCGCCTGCAGGTCGCCGCCGACCACCCGGCGCCGCTCGAGATGCAGTGGACCTCCGCCAGCGGCCTCGAACAGGTGCCGCTGGATCCGGTCAGCGTGCTGATCGCCGCCGGCTGGGCCCAACCCGCCGCCCCGGCCAAGACCGACGGCTGAGGGTGGCGGGGTGGATGCCCGGCAGTCGAATCCGCGCGAACCGCGCGCCGTCGAGGTGCTCGCCGCCACCGAATCTGCCGAAGGCGAGACCCTCGCCATCGCCCGCCTGACCGGCGTCTCCCGCCAGGAGGAGCTCGAGAGCCAGCTCAGCGCGTGGCGCCGCGCGGTGACCAGCGACCAGCCGCGCTTCGCCGTCGAGGAGCGCATCGGCCAGGGCTCGCAGGGCGTGGTCTTCGCGGTGCGCGACCGCGACTGCCGGCGCGAGGTCGCGCTGAAGACCCTGCACCACACCGGCTGCGACCTCGACGAGATCAGCCGCTTCATCCATGAGGCGCAGATCACCGCGCAGCTCGAGCATCCCGGCATCGTGCCGGTGCACGATTTCGGCGTGCTGCCCAACGGCACGGTGTTCTACACCATGAAGCGCGTCGCCGGGCAGTCGCTCGCCGACCACTTGCTCACCCGCGCCGGCCAGCCCGAGCACCGCTTCGACCTGCTTCAGCTCGTGCTGCGCGTGTGCGAGGCGGTCGCCTTCGCGCACAGCCGCGGGGTGATCCACCGCGACCTGAAACCGCGCAACATCATGGTCGGCACCTACGGCGAGGTGCTGGTCATGGACTGGGGCCTGGCCAAGGTCCTGGGCGAGCCCGGACACGCCCGTCCGGGCTGGCGGCAGACCATGGTCAGCGACGGCGACGACCACCGCACGCTCGACGGCGCCGCGGTCGGCACGCCCGCCTACATGAGCCCGGAGCAGGCGCGCGGCGCCGGCGAGCCGGTCGATGCACGCAGCGACATCTACTCGCTCGGCGTGATGCTCTACGAGATCCTCGGCGGCGTCTCGCCCTACCAGCGCGGGCACGTGCGCCGCACCCTCGAGCAGGTCGGCAGCGGCCAGTGGAAGCGCCTCGACGAGCGCACCCTGGGCCGCGACCTGCCGCGGCCGCTGGTGGCGATCGCGCACAAGGCGATGGCGCTGCTGCCGGGCGAACGTTACGCGGCGGTCGACGGCCTGATGGCCGACCTGCGCCAGTTCCTTTCCGGGCACGCCGTCAGCGCCTACCCCGAGACGCCCCTCGAGGTGCTGCTGCGTCTGCTCGCCCATCACCGCAAGCAGGTCGAGGCGATCGTCGTCACCACCCTGCTCGCGCTCGGCGCCGGCATCGGCCTGTGGCTGTACGTCGGGCGCCAGGAGGAGGCGATGCTGCAGGCGATGCGCGCCGCCGCGCAGCGCCAGGAGGAGGCCGGCGATTTCGACAGCGCGCGCGGCAGCCTCGACCGCATCCTCGCCTACCGGCCCGTCGACCTCACCGCGCTCAAGGGCCTGGAGCGCCTCGACGCCAGCATCCAGCGCCGCGAGGCCGCGCAGCTCGACGCCCAGCAGCAC
>JACDGQ010000694.1 GCA_013821615.1 Planctomycetota bacterium | reverse complement strand
AGGTGGTTCAGCCCAGCGAGCAGTTCTTCGCGACTGGCATGCTCGGTGGCCAGCCGGGTGCGGATGCGGCTGCCGAGCGGGATCAACTCCTCGCGCCGCAGCTTGTCGATCAAGCGGGCGTCGCCGGCGAGCACCACGCACAGCAGCGGCTGCGAGTCGAAGCACGCGCTGGCCATCAGACGCAGCTCGCACAGCGCGGCCGGGCTCATCTCCTGGGCCTCGTCGACAAGCAGCACCGCGCGCCGTTGCGTGGTCTCCAGGTGCGCTAACCAGCGCTCTCGCAAGACCTTGAAGCCGCCCCACCGGTTGTGCGGACGCAGCGGCACGGCGAAGACGTCGCCGAGTTCGCGGTACAGGTCAGCCAGGTTGCTCTGCGGATGGTTGATGACGCCGACGGTGACGTCGGGAAGGCGCGCGAGTCGATCGGCGAGCAGACGCAGCGCCACGCTCTTGCCGGTGCCCGGGTCGCCGTGGATCATCGCGAAGCCGCCCTCGCGGATCTGTGCGTGCTCGATACGCCAGCAGAAGTTCTCGAGCTTGGGCGGCACGTAGATCGCTTCGATGGGCAACTCGGGCGAGAAGGGGTTCCACTTCAGCCCGTACAGGGCCAGGAGTCTTTGGTTCATGCGGGGTTCGCCTCGGTCGGGTGGGTGGGTATGGCGGGTGCGGCGGGTGCGGCCGTGGGCTCAGTCGAGGCCAGGTACGCCGGCGGCATGCCAGTTGCGGCGTACTCGGCGAGCAACTCGCGCAGCAGCGGTGCCAGGCCCGTGGGCGGCAGCGGTGAGAGGTCCTTAGCCGTGGGGTCGAGACGGCGACGCTTGCCGTCGGCATTGGCGGCCTTGTCGAGCGGCCTGATCGGGCACAGCACGGCGCCCGTGCGCGGATCGACCAGGTCGACGCGGCTGAAGTCCCAGCGTGCGTAGCGGACGTGAACCACACTCAGGTGGCGGAATCGGGCGGGGATCTCGAAGCGACCGCCGCCCAGGCTGAGCGTGCCGTCGGCGCGGCGCGCGCGACGCTGCACTTCGATGCGGAACGCATCGCGCAGCGTGCTCGCGTCGGGGCACCTGCGCGCCACCGATGGCCCAGCGAGGTAGCGCGCCAACGGCGTGGCCTTGAGCTCGGTGTGCACGGTGCGGTGGTATTCCTGCTCGACCCAGGCCTGGGTCGCTTCGTTGAGCAACTCGAGTGTCAAGGCCTGCTCGCCTTCGAGCATGGCCATCAGCCGGCCCTCGACGCGGCCCCAGAACGACTCCTGCTTGGCGTTCTGGTACGGGCTGTAAGGCAGCGTCGTCTGGTGCACGACGCCGAGCGTGGCCAGACCGGTCGTGACCTCCTCGCTCAGCATGGCCGCGCCGTTGTCGGTCATCAGTGCGCGCGGCAGGCCCCGCTTCATGAAGGCCTGCGACAGCCCGTGCACGAGACTCTGCGCGGTCTCATCGAGGTACCACTGCAGGTGGCACACCAGGCGCGAGCGGTCGTCAATGACGCCCAGCAACATCGGCTTGATCCACGCGCCGGCGCGGGTGAGCACCTTGCGCGAGGCGTGGTGGAAGTCGAGGTGCCACAGCGCCGAGACGTGCTCGACCTCGAAGCTGCGAACCTCTAGCTGCTCCAGACGATCGCGCGCTGCAATGCCGCCTGCGGTCGCTCGCAGGGGACGCGCCTGGCGATGCATGCCCTGCGCGCGCAGATAGCGCCGCACCGTGGCATAGGAGGCCACGGGCGAGTCACTCCCCTTGCAAGCCACGCGCAGGTTGTCAAGGTGCAGCTGCGCTGTCCAGCCGGGATGCTCGCGGTATTGGAGCGTCAGCGCAGCAACAGCCACCGCCGTCAGGCTTGGGAAGCCGCCTTCGTCGCCACGCAGGCCGTCCTTGAGCGCGGCCACCGGATCGGCTGCGCGCCTGGCTCGGTAGTACCAGCGTTCGATCGTCGACGCGCCGAAGCACACGTCCAAGCCCGAGACTGGGTGGCGCCAGGTCTTGGCCGCCAAAGCGAGGAAGGCGGCGCCCAACTGCCGGGGCGCGGGCGGCGCGGCCATCAACGGGCCGATGACCGAGAAGCGCAGGCGCGCCCATCGATCGCGTTCAGGGGGATCGGCAATCGTCTTCAATGCAAGGCTCCAGGTGCGGCCACACCGGCGGTGCAACTCGACTGGAACGCAGGCTATGGGGCCTCGCCGGGCCCGGCTACGTGCGTCTTCTGCGGGTGCTCAACGGCCCTCGTACATCGCGATCACAGCAGGCTGTCCACGGCCGACCGTGACCGGGCTGAGCCAGACCAACAACCGCATCAGCGCCTCAGGTGCCGGGCCGGCAAAACGCTCGATCAATTCGCCCGGAAGGAGCGCCTCGGGCACCGGCGGAATGAACCGCGCGCATCCCACCCGCCACAGCGGCGTCTGCGGGAACTGCTCGTGCCACCAGTCCCGCCAGCGGGCCAGCGTGCGCCGCCCAACACCCAACGCCAACCCTAGCCGCGCCGCCG
>JACDGQ010000693.1 GCA_013821615.1 Planctomycetota bacterium | reverse complement strand
CTCCGGCGCGGCCCACGCCGGCCTCGCCGCCGATGCGCGCGAGTGGCTGCCCTTCGATCTCGCGGAGTACGCCCTGGCCGTCGCCGACCGCCGCAACCGCCTTGAGATCGCCTTCACCCAGCCGGAGGGCGGCAAGGCCACGGTGGTGATCGAGGATGCCGTCAGTGGCCGGCGCCTGCGCAATCTGGTCGGCGGCCAGCCGTTCGCCGCCGGCGCGCAGCGCGTGGCCTGGGACGGGCTCGATGACCACGCTGCGGTGGTGCCGCCCGGCACCTACCGCTGGCGCTCCCTGCACCACCCGGGGATCGTGCCGGAGTACGCGATGAGCTTCGCCAACGGCGACGACACGCTCGCGCAGCTCTCCGGTTGGGGGCCCAACCACACCGTGCTCGACGCGGCGACCGCGAGCGATGCGTGGACGGTGGTGTCCGCGCCGATGACCGAAGGCGGTGACGCCATCCTCGTGCTCGACGCGCAGGGTCGCAAGGTGCGCGGCATGAACGTGCCGCTCGGCATGGGCATCGCCCACACGGCGTCCGCGATCTCCGGCGACACGCTCTACGTCGCCAATGACGGCCCGGCCTTCCTCGACCATATCGATGAGCGCGATGCGCACGCGGTGGCGCACCTCAGGATCACCCTGGCGCGCTTCGACCTGGCGCAGGGCCGGCTGCTGGAATGGAAGTCCGGTGGCAGCTTCATCGCGGTGGCCGAGGCCGCGACGCACCCGGCGGACGATCCCGAGTGGCGTTCGGCGGGCTTGGCGGGCCTGGCCGCGCTCGGCGACCGCCTCTATCTCGCGGACCGGCGCGGCGGCCGGCTGCTGGTCCTCGATGCGGCGACCGGCGCGCAGAGCGGCGTCTTCGCGCTACCCGCGCTCGCCGGGCTCACGTCCGCCCAGGGCCGGCTGTACGCGTTGGTCGCGGGCGCGGTGGTCACCGTCGATACGCAGAGCGGCGCCGCCACCACGCTGGTGGAGGCAGCAGCGACGCGCCAGCCGGTGGCGCTCGCCGTCGATGCCGGCGGACGCATCTACGTCAGCGACGCCGCCAGCCACACCGTGCTGGTGTTCGACACCCGTGGCCAGCCGCTGGGTGCGCTCGGCCGGCCGGGCGGGCCCTACACCGGCGCCTTCGATCACGAGCGCATGGTCAACCCGCGCGGGCTGGCGGTGGCCGCCAACGGCTGGTTGTGGGTGACGGAGGAGCGCGGCGCGCCCAAGCGCATCGTCGCCTGGGATACCTCCACTCGCCGGGTGGTGTGCGAGAAGTTCGGCTCGCCACCCTACGGCGGCACCGGCGCGGGTGTCGACCCCGTCGATCCCACGCGCTGGATCGGCCTCGGCGCGCAGTGGCGGATCGACCTCGCCACCCGCAGCGCGCAGCCCATCGCCATCGTCGGGCCGGACCACCACGAATTCCATTATTCCTACGTGCGCGACCACGGCGTCACCTATCTGATCGGCTACGGCCAGGCGACCACCATCGCGCGCGTGAACGCTGACGGCTCGGCGACGCCGGTGGCGCTGATCGCCTCGGCGCACCGCTTCAGCTTCGCCTGCGACTGGCAGCCGCCGGAGGCCTTCGTCACCGCCTTCGCCGCCGCCTATCCGGGACGCGCCGGCAAGCACGCCGACAAGGGCCCGGGCTTCGTGTGGAGCGACGCCAACGGCGACGGCGTGATGCAGCCCGGTGAGTTCGATTTCGCGACCAGCGCCGAGAGCTTCGCCGGCGCCTACTTCGGTCACGACCAGCACGACCTCACCCTGCGCGTGCCGGTCACCGTCGGCGGGCGCCGCGTGGTGGTCGCGCTCGCCCCCAGCGGCTTCACCGCCACCGACGCGCCGCGTTACCCGTCCCTGCCCGCGGCCTGCAGCGCGGGCGTGCCGATCGACCTCGCGGGCAACGAGGTCGAGACCACCGTCGACCGCTTCGGCGACCTGATCTGCAACGCCGAACCAGAGCTCAAGGCCTTCGCGCCCGACGGCCGGCTGCTGTGGACCCATCCCAACCGCTGGGTGGGCGTGCACGGCTCGCACGACGCGCCGCTGCCCGAGACCGGCGTGATGCAGGGCGCGCTGGGCTTCATGGGCACCGCGCCGCTGGACGCGACCAGCGACGTGTTCGTCATGAACGGCAACCACGGGCGCTACTTCATGCTCACCAGCGACGGGCTCTACGTCGACGAGTTCTTCAAGGACGTGCGCATGGGCGCGCACCTCGACACCACCCTGGTCGGGGGCGAGGCCTTCGGCGGCTGCTTCGCACGCGGCGAGCGTGATGGCATCTACTATCTGCAGGTCGGCGGCTACCGCGTCTACCGCATGCGTGGTCTCGACCGCCTGCAGCGCGGTCAGGGCGTCATCACCGTCAGCCCGGCCCAGGCGATCGCCGCCGAACGCGCCATGGCCGCGCACGGCGCCATCGCCGCCAAGCCGCACGCGGCCGTCATCCCGCTCATCGCCCAAGCCCCCGCCCTGCCGGGCGA
>JACDGQ010000692.1 GCA_013821615.1 Planctomycetota bacterium | reverse complement strand
GCGCTGAGCGCCGCGCGCATGTCGGCGCTGGCTGGGCCGGCGCCCGTCCACCTCCCGGTCCAGGATGGGCCGGTACGGACTCACGAACCGCTGCTCACCCGGCTCCAGGCCATCTGGCTTGCCGCGGCGACCCTGGTGATGGTCGGCATCGCCGCCTACGCCAATTCGTTCGCTGGCCGCTTCATGTTCGACGACACCATGTGGATCGGAGACCCGCCGCCGGCCTTCCACGACATCGGGTGGTACGCGCAGGGGCTGTTCTTCTCCAGCAGTCGGCGCTTCATCGAACTCACTGCGCAGATCAATTGGGCGCTCGGCCACGAGAGCCTGTTCGGCTGGCACCTCTTCAACGTCAGCGTCCATCTCGGCTGTGGCCTGGCGGTGTTCGGGGTGGCGCGCCGCACCCTGCTCAGCGCCCCCATGCGCGAGCGCTTCGCCGGCTCGGCGACCTGGCTGGCCTGGGCGATCGCGGCGATCTTCCTGGTCCACCCGCTCAACAGCGAGGCGGTGACGTTCATCTGGCAACGCGCGCACGCGGTCATGGCGCTCTGCCAGATCCTTGCGCTCTACGCCATCATCCGCGCCGATTCCGCCCAGGGGAACGCCCGCTGGATCTGCTGGGGCCTCGCCCTGCTGCTGTGCGACATCGGCCTCGACACCAAGGCGCAGATGGTCGCCATGCCGCTGCTGGTGCTGATCTACGACCGCACCTTCCTGAGCAGCACCTGGGCTGCGCTGGTCGCACGCAACTGGCCGCTCTACGTCGGCATGGCGGCGGTGTGGGCGGTCAGCGTCGGCAACCTCTCGGCGACCATGGGCGGCCCGGGCAGCGACATCGGCAGCCGTGGCGTGATGCCCGATGAGCAGGGCAGCGGCACCATGACCCGCCTGGAGTACGCGCGCGCCCAGCCCGAGGTGGTGCTGCGCTACCTCGGCCTGCTGTTCTGGCCGCGCCAGCTCTGCCTCGACTACGTGTGGGGCATCCCACCGCTCAGCGCCGCCCTGGTGCCGTGGTTCGCCGGCCTCGCCGCGCTGGCCGCGGCGTCAGCCCTCGCGCTGTGGCGCTGGCCGCTGTGGGGCTTCCTCGGGGTGTGGTTCTTCCTCAACCTCGGGCCGTCCTCCAGCATCATCCAGCGCCCCGACGTGATGGTCGAGCACCGCATGTACGTGCCGATGATCGCCTGGGCCGCGCTGGTGGTGGTCGGCGGCTGGCTGCTCGCCGAGCGCGCCTGCCGCGACCTGCGCCTCGCCCTGCCGCTTGCCGGCGGCGTGCTGGCGGTGCTGCTGGTCGCGCTCGGCTGGCGCACCGTGGTGCGCAACCAGGATTACCAGGATCACGAGGTGATGTGGCGCCAGGTCATCGCCGTCTCGCCCAGCAATCCGCGCGCCCACCTCAACCTCGGCACCACCCTCGGTTCGCGCGACCGCCACGAGGAGGCGCTGGTCGAATTCGGCCTCGCGGCCAAGTTCAAGGGCATCTACCCGATGGCCCACTACAACCGCGGCACCTCGCTCGAGAAGCTCAAGCGCAACGAGGAGGCGGCCGAGGCCTACCGCGAGGCGACGCGCGAGAACCAGGGCTATGCCGAAGCGTGGAACAACCTCGGCGGCGTGCTCATCACCTTGGGCCGTCCGGAGGAGTCGCTGGTGCCGCTGCAGCGCGCCATCACCATCCGCGAGAACCAGCAGGCGCCGTATGGCGTCGCCTACAACAACTACGGCAACGCCCTCATCCAGCTCGGCAAGGCCAAGGAGGCGCTGCCCTTCCTGCAAAAGGCCGTGCTCTACCGCCCGAAACTGGCGGAGGCGTGGTACAACCTCGGCAACTCGCACGTCGCGTTCGGCGATTTCGCCAAGGCGCTGCCCGCATACCAGCAAGCCGTGCAGATCAACCCGGACTACGCCGAGGCCCACCACAATCTCGCGCTGATGCTCGGCAACGCGGGCCGCTACCGCGAGGCCTATGAGCAGGACCAGCAGGCCCTCGCGCTGCGCCCGGTCTACGAGCAGGCCCAGCACACCATCCAGCGCTGGGAACTCGCCCTCAAGCAGGGCGACGCGCCTGCGCCCGCGGTAACCCTGCCGTCGACGCCGGTGTCTGTTGCGCCGGTCGCCGCGCCATCCCAGAGCGGATTGGCGACCACGGGGAAGTGACGCGGCCTGGGCGCCGCGCTGCCTCGCAGCGCGCCTCTATTCCACCGTGAAAACCTCGTAGGCCCCGACCTTGACCTCGAGCATCCTGCCCGCGCACTTCACCTTGCTCTCCGTGGTGAGCGCGCGCCACGGCTTGCCCTCATCGGTGCGCCACAGCCAGCGCCCATCGTAGAGCGCGACTTCCAGCGCGGCGCCGTCGGGCAGGCCGGGCAGCACCAGGTCGGCGCCGAAGCCGCCGATGGTGAGGCGGCGCAGCACCAGGGCGTAGGCCATGCCTGCGCGGTTGTCGGGGCGGGTCACCACCAGTGTGTCGTAGGCGTGGTCGTGGTCGAGGCCGCAGC
>JACDGQ010000691.1 GCA_013821615.1 Planctomycetota bacterium | reverse complement strand
GCCCCAGTCGGCGTCGCCGACCAGACGCACGGCCTGCAGCGCGCGGCGCACCCCCTCGTCGAGGACCCGGGCCAGCGGCAGCGGGTGGTCGGCGAGCCGCACCAGGCCCGCGAGCGCCTCGGGGAATGCGCACCTGACAGCGACGATCTCGTCGACCGCCAGGACCACCCGCGGACCGCCACCGGGCAGGGCCAGGAAGCGGGCGGAGGTGGCGGACGCGGCTGGACGGGGCGTGGGCGCGGGCGCGGCGGCCAGCGCCGGGTCGTGCGCCGCGAGCACGAACAGCGCAGCAAGGTCCAGCACCATCGCCGCTTCGCCGCGCACCGTGGTCTCGCCCACACCGGGCGGCGGGCAGTCCACCAACGGGCGCACCGGCAAGGGGCGCATGACCTCGGCCAGCTCGCGCGCCTCGACCACGACATACCGGGTGCCGCAGCGGCACAGCAGCACGGTGCTGGTCAAGGCCTCCGCCATGTCGCTCCTTCCATCCGTCACGCGGCACCGGGCCGCCGCACCCGCGGCGGCAGGCCGCGCTCCGCCGGCGCGGCAAAGCAGAATCAGGCGGCAGAAGACCTGGTGGTCGCAAACGTAGCGGACCGAGGTGACCGTCCCAGCACCGATCCGGTCAGGCGTCCTCCGCCGCACGCTGGCGCAGCGGTGGCGGCCCTCGCGCGCGCTTCAGAGCACCGAGAGCAGGAAGTTCTTCAGCGCCACGAGCTGCGCGGGCGACATGCGGTCGATGAGCTCGAAAAGCTCGCCCTTGGTGGTCGAACTCGGCGCCGCCCCGGTCGAGACCGCGACGTAGCCGCCGGCCGGCGCCTCGTCCTTACCATCCGATCCGTCGTTGGCGGCGAGCGCGGCGCGCGATGAGGCGAGCAGGTCGCGGTAGGCGATCTCGGTCAGGCCAAGCAGCGTGCGCAGCTTCTCGTGCGTAGTGGCACGGCCCGGCAGCTCGCCGCGCTTGAGCAGCTTGGCGGCGGTCAGCACGCTGAGGTCGGCGGCCTCGGCGAAGGCCTTGGTGGTGAAGTGGCGCTCCTCGACCAGGCGCAGCAGCGCGGCGTGGAAGGGGTTCACGGCGTTGTCCGACTGGCGCGGCGCCTCGGCCGGCTGCGGGTTGCTCTTGCTCTTCGCCAGGCTGGCCGCGAAGGCCTCGGCCGTGACCTGCATGGCGCCCGCCAGGGGGTCGAGCACGGTCTTGCGCCGCGGCGGCTGGCCGGTGTTGATCAGCTTCATCAGGCTGACGTAGGGGATGTCGTGGGTGCGCGCGAAGGACGCCACGCTGGAACCCGTGCGCACGATGGTATCGGCTACCAGCTGCGCCAGGTTGGGGACGCTCGCATCGCTTGTCATGGTCACCGCCATATCCTCTCCGTGATCTGTATCCACGGCCACCCGGGTGTGGGCGACCGCCGCGTCGATGGCCTCGGTCGCGATGCCCAACTGGGTCGCGAAGGCGGCCAGGGTATCGCCGCGCGGCACGGCGCCGCGCCGCGTGACGCCCATGATGGTGGCATAGGGGATGCCCGAGGCACGCGCGAAGCTCTGTTCGGTAAAGCCCTGGCTGAGCAGGTTCTTGAGCACCAGCTGCTGGAGCGTCAAGGGCCCGTCGGCGGGGATCGCGATGCCGCCGCGCCGGCCGCCGGCGACCAGCGTGGCCCAGCCCTCGCGCTCGACGCCCAGCTCCTTGCGCAGGATGTCGAGGTGCGCCGGCTTGCGCGGCAGCGCGCCCTTGGCGACCAGGGCGAGGATGGCCGGATAGCCGATGCCGCTGCGCGTCGCGAAGGCGCGTGCGCTCTCGCCGCTGCGCGCCAGGTGGGCGGCGAACAGCTTCGGCACGGTAGCGGGCGCAGATGCGGGCAGGGCGGTCATGCAGTCGGGTGTCGCTGGGAAGGGATGGGAGTATTGGTCCCCCCCTGGCATTTCAACCAGCGCTTGCCGACCCTCGATGCAACCATTCACCAAGTGTCGGGATCGAGAGGAACCCTCTCCCGTCCGGACGGACGCCACTCGTCGGACCTTGCACGAACACCCGGACTGCGACAGCCGATAGAACAGGAGGGCGCGGAGGCGCGGAGGAGAGGAGGCTCGTGGGATCGGTCCCTTGGTCTTGGCGTTCCGGGTTCTCCATGCGGATTCCTGCTCCGACGGAGCCGTCGCGAGGGGATCCACGTGGAAAAGCAGCGGAGCCGAGGGAAGCAGATCCGACCCGGGAGCCCTTCAGCGGCAGTCCCCCTGCCTGTCGCCGCGCCTCCGCGCCCTCCTGTTCTATCCGTTCGCCGTCAATGCCACCGGACGCGCGTGGTCGGGCAGCGGCCCGAGGCCGAGGCACAACCCCAGCGTCAGGCAGAACGCATACGCCGACGCGCTGTGGCGGGCGAGGTCCTCGAAGGACCCGGCGACCAGGAAGGCGGCGATCAGGCTGGCGGCCAGGGCCCAGCGGCCGGGGTTGGCGCGGCGCTGGCGGAAGGCGCCGGCCAGCACCGCGGCGATCCAGGCGAGGT
>JACDGQ010000690.1 GCA_013821615.1 Planctomycetota bacterium | reverse complement strand
GCCCAGGCCCGCACGGCGCGGCGGGGGCGCGATCTGATCTTCGTCGTCCTGGTGATCGCGGTCGCCGCCACCGCCATGGTCATCGCCGTGCGCTCCCGCACGCCCGTGCCCGTACCAGTACCCGTGCCCACAGCGACGGCTGGCGGCTTGGACGAGGCGCAGGCCCTGGCCCTCGCCGAGACCCTCGCCACGGTCGAGGGCCTGATCGCCGAGCGCCGTCTCGAGGAGGCTGCACGCATTCTCGCTGCGCAGACCGCGGCCTCTACCCTCGACGACCGCCAGTTGCCGCCAGCGCTCACCGGACTGGGCCAGCGCCTGGCGCAGGTCCGGGCCGCGCTGAACACCGGCGGCATTCCCAGCACCCACG
Source organism: Planctomycetota bacterium (assembly GCA_013821615.1). Taxonomy (GTDB): domain Bacteria; phylum Planctomycetota; class UBA11346; order UBA11346; family UBA11346; genus BOG-1363. The sequence continues at coordinate 2,138 of JACDGQ010000690.1, read as the reverse complement.
CCGGCCAGCCGGCCGAGTCCTTCACTCAGAGCGTTCCGCGCGCAGCGCTGACCTGGCCGGCACCAGAGCCCCTAAGCGCGCCGTTGGTGCAGTTGCAAGTGGGCCGTGACATCACCGGCTGGCAGGTGCCTGCGGGCTACCCCATCCTACCCGAATGCCTGCCTGGCGGCGGCGGTGCGGTGGTCCTCAGCGCCTTCGCAGCAGGTGGCGATCCGGCCCGCACCGCGCGTGAGGGCCGCCAGGCGCTGACGCTGCACCTGCCGGATGGGCGCCAGGGTGGGCGCCTGCTCCTGCTTGTTGATGGGCACGCAGGCAAGCGCCAGGTTGAGCTCACCGCCCTAGCCGGCACCCAGCGCCTCAGCTTGCCACCGCTGACGATCGCCCACGGCTGGCAGATGGTCACCGCAGATCTCGCCACCTCGCCGCCGGCCCAGGGCCTCGAGATCGCCTCCTATAGCGACGCCCACTTGGCTCTGGCGCGGGCCGTGTGGTCGCCGGCGGCGGCCATCGCCCCGAGCGCCGCCCGCATCATCCCCGGCGCCTTGCGCGCTTACGGCGGCGATGCCGGCCCGCTCTGCTACGGCCTGGCGTCGATGCTCGAGACCTGGCGGCGCAGCCATGTCACCGGAGCGCGGCGGATCATCGCGCTGCCCGCCGGCAGCGACAACGGTGAACGCGTGTCGGCAGCCCTCGTCCGCAGCGTCGCCGGCAAAACGGGAGCCGTCGTCCGCCACGATGGCGCGACCTTCACGGCGGTCGCCGCCGCGGCCCGCAGCGCCAAGGCCGATCAGGTGGTCATCCTGCTACCGACCACAGTGGCCTGCCCGCAGACGCGCAGCTTCGGCGACTCTTGCTACGTCCTTTTGGGCGATGGCATTCTGCCGGTACTTGTGCTCGGGCCCGAGGCCTGGCAAGAGGACCGGCGCGAGGGTTGGGACCAGTTCCTGCGCGATATGTCCCGTCGTTTTTCCGGTATGCCCATCATCGACCTGCGCCAGGTGCTGATGTTCCAGGCCCGCCACCAGCTGCCCACCGGTCTTGGCGACGGTGGCGTCCAGGCGCTGGTCGAGGCCGGCCTCGCGGCTGGCATGGAGGATCTCCAAGCGCGGCTGGCCTGGCAGCTCCAACAGCATCCAGTCGGCGGGGTGGATGGCTCGCTCCAGCTCGGCGACTGAGTCGCCAAACGCGCGCCGCCTCAATCCCCCGCTGGTGCCACCGCCGGCCGGCAGCGCCCGAGCGCCGCGACCAGGCGGTTGCGGTCCGAGGCGGTGTGGGCCAGCGTCACGATCAGGCGCAGGCGACAGGCCCCGGCCGGCACGGTCGGAGGCCGGATGGCGGGTGCGTAATGGCCGGCCTCGCGCAGGCGCGCGGCGAGGTCGAGCGCGGCCACTTCGTCGCCCACCAGTAGCGGGATGATCGGCGCGCGGCCCTCCGGCACCTGCCAACCCTGGGCACGCAGCTTGGCACGCACCTCGCCGGCTGCGGCGACCAATTGCGCGGGCAGCTCCGGCTCATCGCGCAGCAGGTCGAGGGCCGCAACGGCCGCGCCCATCGCCGCCGGCACCGGCGCGGTCGAGTACATGAAGCTGCGTCCGCGATTGACCACCAGCTCGACGATCTCGCTGTCCGCGGCGATGAAGCCGCCCTGGGCGCCGAGGCTCTTCGAGCAGGTCCCGACCAGCACGTCAGGCACCACGCCGAGGGCCGCGCACAGCCCGCGCCCGCCCGGCCCGAACACGCCCAGGGCGTGGTCCTCGTCGACCACCAGCAGCGCACCGTGGCGCCGGCACAACTCGGCGATGGCGGGCAGCGGCGCCTCGTCGCCGTCCATCGAATAGACCGATTCCACGCACACCAGCCGGCGCGGCGCACCGGTGGTGCGCCGCAGCTGCTTGTCGAGGTCCTCGAGGTCATTGTGCTGGAAGCGCAGCATGGTGCCGTTGGCGAGCTTGGCGCCGTCGTAGAGCGAAGCGTGGCAGAGCCGATCGAGGATGACCACGTCCTCGGCGCCGCTCGCCAAGGCGACCAGCACGGCGAGGTTGGCCTGATAGCCGGTGGTGGTGACCAGCACGTCCTGGACGCCCAGCCAACCGGCGAGGCGCTCTTCGAGACGGCGGTGGCAGCGCAGCCCGCCGGCG